>JBFYPS010000104.1:0-3647 GCA_041303135.1 Crocinitomicaceae bacterium
GACAATTATATTAGGGTAAATGGAAACTTCCTTTCCAAGGCAAAAGCCATTGATAGTATTGGTTACTACAATAAATACGATGGTGTTTATGAAGAATTTTTCGACAATGGAAAATTAAAAATTCGCTTAGAATTTAAAAATGGAGAACTAGTAGCTGAAGATACTTTGTTCTGGGACAATGGCTTACCAGCAAATGTAATCGCATTTGATCCAATTAAAAAACAATTTGAATCCAAGTCTTTGGACTACAAAGGTCAACCTTTTGAAATAAATATTTTTGATTCAACTGGAACTTTTATTGAGCAAAAACTAGATCCTTATTACGCAGAAAAACACATTTCAATTGATAATTTAAATGCCTTTTTGGTGGAAGATTACTTGTATTCAATGGATGAAAGAAACATTGAAGATTGGAACTTTTTTCGTTACAATGATGGTTATGATTCTTTGGAAAACATAAATCTTAAAGGCAAGGTACTTTTATATAAAGAATGGTATCCTGACACAACAACCTGGCATTCAGAAATATTTAATGCCGATGAAAAAACTTTGCTTACCGAAACTTGGTCTGTAAATGGAACCAAAATGAATTCAACCACTTACGAGTTTAACGATGAATTCACAAACGTTAGAGGAAAACACGAAAGGTATTTCAAAGATTTGAAATTAATCAACACATTCAATGGAACTTATCTTCCGACTTACATGACAAATGACTCAATTCCGCAAACTAACATTACAGATATCGAAAATTCATTTGAAATGACCAATGAAGAAGTACTTTATTATCAAAACCAACCTTTCAATGGTAAAATTGAACTGAAATTCAACAACGCAAAACCATCCTTTTCAATTGATAAAAATAAAATCTCATTCAAATTTTGTCAAACGATGAAATTTGACAGAGCTTTACTCAAAGAGTACAGAAAATACAAGCAAACGGGGAAAAGTAAATACCAAGATATCATGTCGATTTCAAATCATTTAGGTTTTGATTATGAAACAGCATTGCTTAATATTTTACCGAATTTACAATATGGCATTTTGAATTTCAATCGCAGATACAATAACGTTTCATACCTCGAGGGCAATCTATTGAATGGAAAAGCAAATGGAACTTGGAAAGCCTATGACTACAGTGGTAGATTGGTGAAAGAAGTAAATTATTTAAACGGAGAACTTGAAGGCTCTTTCAAAGAATATGAAGTTGCTTATCCGAAAGAAAAAAATAGTGGCAGTGAATATGATTTTTCGTTTAATCTTAACCCTTATGATTCCTTACCAAGTAAAAAAACATATTATCTTCTCAATGAATCTCAATTTAAAAATGGATTACAAAATGGAAAAGAGATTTCATACAACTGGCAAGGAATTAAGACTTCTGAAAAAACATTTAAAGACGGCTATCCTGAAGGACCTGCGTTTGAACAAAATCAAATTGCAACCACACGATCAAATTATGAAAATGGGGCTTTGGATGGCATTGTAAGAACATATTTGCACCTTCCTAAAAGAGATACAATTCTTTTGTATGAATTGAATTTTCAAGAAGGTGCTTTACAAGGGGAATCGAAATCTTATCACACCAATGGAAAACTTTCAAAACGTGGGTTTTTCCTTTACGGCAGACCAATCGATGACTATGAAGGTTACGATTCATTGGGAATGAAATACCATTACATCAAATTTCAATATTCATTTCCAATCGAAGAAAAAATTTGGGAATCAAATCAATTAAGCGTTCGTTATCTTTATGATTGGAGAGATTCAATTTATTTTATGCCAGACGATATAGTGCAAACCAATACAGTGGAAAATTTACTTTATAAATTTGGTTTGGCTCAAAACGCATACAATCAGCCATATTATGGAAGACCTAGTTTGATTGAAAAAACAGGGATCGATTACCACATGACCAAATATTTTCCAAACGATACTATTTCCAGAGATGGAGAGATTAGCTCTGGTAAAAAAGTAGGTTGCTGGCAATTTTATGGTTACGATGGCGAAAAATTATATGAAGTGGAATATTTTGATAGCATTATCAAACTCAATGATTCAATTCAATTCAAATCCAAAGGAATAATGAGTGATTTCGACAACAAAGGAAATTTACTCTCAACCAGTTTTATCATTGAAAAATTTGAAAAATATGATTGTTCACACACGGATCACTATGAAGTTCGCCAATTTTATACCATTTGGGAAGCTGATCCAAGTATGCACAGAATGAATGGTTATACCAAAAATTACTACGACAATGGAACACTCCAAAGCGAAGGAAATATGAAAAATGGTCTTCCAGATGGAATTTGGAAATATTATGATCCATTTGGAAAATTAAATCACGTGGGAGAATATGTTTTGGGCAAACGAAACGGAAGGTGGTTGAGTGGCGATTTATCTAAAACCAAGTATTTGGGCGACATTTGTATGAATCCAAATTTGCCTGATTTAGAAGAACAGATGAAATATCAAGAGAAATTGATAGACATTTACATTCGTTACTTCAACATGGGAACTTTGCTAAATTCCGAGTCATACGATGTCAATTTAAACGATTTTGATACAGAAAAAAAAGATACCGAAAATTCTGAAATCGATAGCGAAGAGGAAATAGAAGAAGGAGAATAATTGACCTCGATTTTATTTTGTTTGAGAATTTACGTAATTTCATAATCTTAAATTTAACAATGTTGTAAAAAACAAACTTAAAATTAACTTATGAAGTATTTAAAATCAATATCATTCATCCTTGTTTCGGGACTATTATTGTTATCATTTGCGCCCTTGTCAAGCAACAAAATGCCAAGTGATCAATTTGAAATTGGGAAGGTTGCACCTATGACAACCGTTGAAATGCCCAACATTGACAATTCCATGCAAACGCTGGAAAAATTGAAAATGAAAAACGGATTGTTGGTCGTTTTTTCCTGTAATACTTGTCCATTTGTTGTAGGATCATCAGACTTTGCAGGTTGGGAAAAACAATACAATGAAATTCATACACTTTCTCAAAAAGCTGAAATTGGTATGGTTTTAATTAATTCAAACGAAGGGAAACGCGCTGATGAAGACAGCTTCGAGGCGATGCAAAAACATGCAAAAGAATTAGGCTATTCCATGCCCTATTTACTAGACAAAAATGCTGCATTGGCAGATGCTTTCGGGGCAAATAGAACTCCTCATGTTTACTTACTTGACAAAGACCTAAAGTTGGTTTACAAAGGTTCAATTGACGATTCTTGGGATCCAAAAAGAACCGCAGAAAACAATCATTTAAAAAACGCAATTGCCAACGTTTCCGCTGGTGAAGTCGTCAAAGTAAATACAACTGTTGCTGTAGGATGCAGTATCAAACGTGCTAAAAACTAAAAAAAGAAATACGATCATTCTCCAAATAATCAAACAAATGAAAAAAATAATTTACTCAGCTTTATTTAGCAGTCTATTAGTCAATAGTTTTGCGCAAATAGTAGATTTTGGGTTGCCACAAACTTTGCGTGGAAAAATCACCAAAACAAAAGTGTTTTCAGAAATGCCGGCAGTTGATGCTGCTGCTCAAATTGCCCAAGATGAACAAAATCGAATTGATGGTATTGATAAAATTTACAGATTTGGTGTTGAACATACAGTCAATGTAAACA
>JBFYPS010000105.1:0-4221 GCA_041303135.1 Crocinitomicaceae bacterium
AAGGATCATTCATCATTGATGAATTGACTGAATTGGTAGAAGAAGCAGTTTTGTTAGAATTTGACCGAATTACTGAAAGAGGCGGCGTACTTGGTGCGATGGAAACGATGTATCAACGTTCTAAAATTCAAGAAGAATCATTGTATTATGAAACTTTGAAACACACAGGTGAGTTTCCAATTATTGGTGTGAATACTTTCTTGAGTTCTAAAGGTTCTCCAACTGTTGAGCCGAAAGAAGTGATTCGTGCCACGGAGGAAGAAAAACAATATCAAATTTCGATGTTGTCAGCCTTGCAAAGTGGAAACAAAGATTTGACATTGAGAAATATTGAAAAAGTGCAAGAAGCGGCTGTTCAAAATAAAAACATGTTTGAACAATTAATGGAAACTTGTAAAACTGCTTCCTTGGGTCAGATCACACAAGCTTTGTTTGAGGTTGGTGGACAGTATCGACGCAATATGTAGAAAACGGATTTTCCGCCAACACTGAGCCTGTCGAAGTGTGCGGAAAATGCAGACAAAACATGTAATGAGAGATTCAAAAATATTTATCCAATTGAATAAAATCCCAAGGGCGCAAGTCTATTTTGGGATTTTTTTCATTTTGTTTGTGGCATTGATGGAATTTGTGGAAATCAAAAATCATAAATTTTGGACGAATGATTTTGAAGTTTATTATGGTGCCACGAAAGATTATTTTTCGGGAAACAATCCTTATATCAAAAACTACGGGTTGGATACTGGTTTTTTTAAGTATCCGCCGACAACCTTATATTTCTTTGGTTTAGCGATTTTGTTTAAATACTTTTTTGCTCAAGTAATTCATATTATTGTTCTTTCTATTTCGTTTTTGATTTCTACTTTTCTTTTAAATAAAATCATTTTTGTTGAACCAAGTAAGTCTCAAAAATCAACTTTCGGAATTTACTTTTTAGGATTCATTTTTATTGTCATTCACATCGCGAGGGAATTTCACATGGGGAATGTAAATCTGATTTTATTGGGACTTTTTTCACTTGGATTGTGGTATTTGAAAGCGCAAAAGCAACTGCATGTTGCGATTTTTTGGAGCATTATGGTGGTATTGAAACCGATTGTTATTTTGGCTTTTATTCCTTTGTTTTTCTTTAAGCAATGGAAAACCATGATTTATATGATTTTATTTGGGTTGATATTTCTTGCTTTTCCCATTGTGTTTAGCGGTTGGAATGGAAATATTCTTTTGTGGAAAGATTGGTTTGCATCCATAGCCAAACATGGTGAATATCTTTATAGCGAAAATTCACTTACTTATTTGACTGAATATTATTTCCACATTCAATCTGCTTGGATTCCTTCGTTGATTGTTTTATTGATTTTGGTCGGTTTGATGTTGTATTGTATTAAAATAGGTAAAACTTCTATCCAAGATTTAATCATTTGGTCAATCATACTTTTGGGATTTACGCCTAATTTTTTTGTAACAGATACAGAACATTTTGTACTTTCTTTGCCTTTGCTTTTAATTCTTTTAAATAAAATAATCCAAACTAAAAAGATAATTCATTGGTTTTTATTTATACTTTTGATTATTCCTTTTTCCTTGAATTCAAATGATATTTTAGGTCGAAATATTTCTGATTTCATCGATGAAATTGGTTTGATGGGAATTTCAAATCTTGGATTTATTTTGATGTTTCTCGTTCTTTATTTTAAACATGATTCTAAAAATGAAGCTATTAAAATATAAAAGCTTCCTGTAAATTATATTCTAGATGAAATTCTCCGTTTTATTTTCCTTTTTTTCGCTTTTTGCCTTTCAAATTGCTTATGCGCAATCTCCCATAATTCCAGCACCTGTAACTTATACAGTGGTTGATGGTAAAATTGATTTTGATGCACAGATTTCTATTCATACTGAAAATTTGCCAGAGAAATTGGCAGATTATTTAGTTTCAGAATTAGAAAACACTTTTTTCTTTTCAACGAAATTGGATACCTTGGAAGGAATCATTGCATTCAAAAAAATCAGCAATACACCGAGTGATTTTTATTCTATCAATATTGCAGATAAAATAACGGTTACTTATAGTTCAGAGCAAAGTTGTTTTTACGCGATAAATTCATTGTTGCAATTATTCCAATTTGAGGAAGATCACTTTGTTATTCAAAAAGCCTTCATTCAAGATTTTCCAAATTTTCAATGGCGTGGATTGCATTTAGATGTTGCAAGGCATTTCTTTGATGTTGATGAGGTAAAAAGATTTATTGATTTAATGGCTTTATACAAGTTTAATGTTTTTCATTGGCACTTAACTGATGATCAAGGTTGGAGAATAGAAATCAAAAAATATCCAAAATTGACCGAAATTGGTGGCTTTAGAGATAGTACTTTGATTGGACATTATAATGAAATTCCACATCAATATGAAAAGAAGAGGACAGGTGGCTTTTACACTCAGGACGAAATCAAAGAAATTGTAAAATATGCGCAAGATCGTTACATTTCCGTTTTACCAGAAATTGAAATGCCAGGTCATGCGAGGGCAGCTTTGGCGGCATATCCAGAATTTTCATGTACAGGAAAATCATTGCCTGTCGCATCTGAATGGGGTGTTTTTGATGAAATATTTTGTTCGAAACCTGCAACAATCGATTTTTTAAAAGATGTTCTTTCAGAAGTAGTTGAATTATTTCCTTCTCAATATATTCACATTGGTGGAGATGAAGCGCCCAAAACTAATTGGAAATCTTGTCCCAATTGTCAGAAAAATATTCGGGACAATCATTTGAAAGATGAACATCATTTGCAGAGTTATTTTATTCAGCAAATTGATGACTTTTTAGTTTCAAAGGGAAGAAAATTAATTGGTTGGGATGAAATATTAGAAGGTGGAATTTCTTCGAATGCAGCTGTGATGTCGTGGAGAGGAAACGCAGGTGGAATTGAAGCTGCGAATTTGGGACACTATGTCGTGATGTCTCCCACAGAATTTTGTTATTTCGACTATTATCAAAGCAGTCATCCGTCAGAGAAATTAGCGATTGGAGGATTTTTGCCTTTAGAAAAAGTGTATCAATTTAATCCATATCCAGCTACTTTATCTAATGATGCGAGAAGCTATATTTTAGGAGGTCAGGCCAATTTATGGTCTGAGTATGTTCCCGATCTTGAAGCAATAGAATTCAAGATGTATCCGCGTGCTTTGGCAATGTCTCAAGTGCTTTGGTGCAAGGAAAAACCATCGTATGAATCATTTGAAAAAACCTTAATTGATTTTCAAATTGGCTACTTAAAAAAGCACGGAGTATTTTTTTCAAGGACTATATTTTTTCCTGAAATGCAAATTTTTTCCAGTACTAAAGGTTTGAAAATTCATTTCAAAGGAACAGCAGCTAATGATAAATTTAATGTGGTACAAAAAGTAAATGGTGTAAAAAATACGGATAATCAAATTGTTGGTATTTCTGATACAATTAGTTTTGAAAGGAACTTTACAACAAAGAATATTCATTTCGAAATTTCGCCAGATGAAACTTATGAGTTAGAGCATACGCCGTTTGATTTGAAATTGCATTCAGCAATCGGATTGCCAATAAAACTTTTAACTGAACCAAATTCGAAATACAATCACAATGGTACACTTGCTTTGGTAGATGGAATTAAAGGGCACAGACCTTGGAAGGGAAATGAATGGCTTGGTTTTGATTCGGATACAATTTCTTGGATTATGGATTTGAAAAAACAAAGTTTAATTGAAAGTATTGATTTGGGTTTTTTAGATGCCAAAGGTTCTTGGATTTATTTGCCTGAATCTATTCAATTTTTTGTTTCTAGCGATGAAAAAAAATGGACTAGTTTGCCAAAACAAATTTCGACTGAAAATTTTCATCAATCTATTAAGAAGAATGGAAGATTTATCAAGGTATTGATAATTGCAAAAAGTAAGATTCCACAAGGGTTGCCGGGTGAGGGCGAACATCCATGGACTTTTATTGATGAAATGGAAGTTAATTATAAATAGTTATCAAAAAACAGCAACAATATTTCTTCGGAGTTGAAATAAAAACTAAATTAGTAACGAGTTTTTTAACTGTTTAAATTACTTGTTGCTGATGATTTCTATTCGTGTACTATTTATTTTTCTTTTTACAATTTTAATTTCAAAACCTGCAAACTGTCAGGGTGGAAAAAAAGTGGAAGCTTTGAAAAAAATGACTTCCGTTAATGATGTTGTAG
>JBFYPS010000106.1:0-9434 GCA_041303135.1 Crocinitomicaceae bacterium
ATAATGAAGAATAGTATCTAATTTTTCTTCTTTGTAATCAATGTTGGTTTTGGTAAAAGTATAATCGTCTTTAAAAGAAATGGATTCAGCATTCCAAAAGTTATTTGGATAAAAACTACCAGAAAATGCAAATCCTTGGTTTTCCCAATTTCCGAAAAATTTGAAATCTTCAGGAATTTGGGCGTTGATTTGAATGGCACTAATCAAGACTAAAGTTAAAGTGAGTAGTTTGATTTTCATAGTGTTAATTTTAATTTTTAAATTCCTTTTCGCTTGATTTTTTAGATTTTTTCTCCTTTTTATCCAATCGAATTCCTGCTAAAAGTCTCACAGTATAGTTATTATTTTTGTATTTGAGGTCATTAAATTGAATGGATTTATTGTCAAATTCAGTGGAAACCATCACAAACCATTTTGGAACATTGTAGCCAGCAATCAATCGAAAGTCATATCTTGGCGCCAAACCTAAGAAACCTCTTGTTGCTTCATTTACGATGTAAAACTTGGATTGAATCACCGGACCAAATCCAAACATACCAGCATATTGCCAGTTTTTATATTTGTTGGCATAACCAATTCCTGGAATTGATCCAAAATCAAAAGATGAAATAGTGGTCGCTTGTGTTCTGGAATTCAAACTGTCAGTCAATTCAATAGGAATAATACTTTCAACATCGCCAATTCCTTGCAAGTTGATGGTATTTTTTAAATACCAAGTAATTACTTGTCTGTTAAAATGTCCTACTTTTCCTTTCATAGGTTGCATTTTGAATTCCCCATTGTGAAAATACCAACCGTTCAAAGCGACAGAAAGCGTATTGGCATTTGCTCTGATTTCATTTGTATTATCTCCGCTTAAATTTGGATTGTATATATCGGCATTTTTAATAGAATAACCTTTGTAGTTTCTAAAATCAAATTCAAAATACATCTTCTTTAACGGAAAATCAAGTCCAATATCTATGTAGGAAGTTTTACCATACTTGCTAATTGGTTTTAGATTTTTAGTTAGCGCAAAAGCGAGTCGTGCGGCAAACCATTTGTAAGAACCACCAAAACCCATTACAACACCTAAATTATTTCTGTATTTCAATTTGTTAATTGGTGTTGTAGCTGATTTAAAGCCAATTGAATAAGGAGAAGTACTGAAGCCTAAATCAGAGTAAAGCACAATTTTTTGTTTGTACAATGTATAAGCATCCATTATTTTCTCTGTCTTTTTTTGACTAAACAGAGAAATAATAACAAAGCAAAAAATGAATGTAATCCTATTTTTCAATTCCTTCTAAATTCAAAATAAACGCAAATTCTTTGGCAACTTCTAATCGCTCGTTGCTTCTTCCTGAACCTCCTCCATGACCAGCGTCCATGTTGCAATCAAAAATCAATGGTTTGTCATTTGTTTTCATCGCGCGAAGTTTCGCCACCCATTTGAGCGGTTCCCAGTATTGTACTTGAGAGTCGTGATAGCCTGTGGTGACATACATTGCTGGATAATCCATTTTTTTGACATTATCGTAGGGTGAATAATTCAACATATACCAATAATATTCTGCTTCATTCGGATTTCCCCATTCTTCATATTCGCCTACGGTTAAGGGAATTGTATCGTCTAACATCGTTGTTACGACATCTACAAATGGAACTTGCGCGACAACGCCCTTCCACAAATATGGAGCCATATTGGTAACAGCACCCATCAGCAATCCACCAGCACTTCCGCCTTGTGCGTAAATTCTTTCAGGATCGCAATAGCCTTGTTTTCCCAAAAATTCTGCTGCATTAATAAAATCTGTGAAAGTGTTTTTCTTTTTCAAGAATTTGCCGTTTTCATACCAGTTTTCACCCAAGTATTTTCCTCCACGAATGTGCGCAATGGCGTAAACAAATCCTCTGTCAACCAAACTCAATCTCAAAGCACTGAAACTTGCTGGAATAGTGACACCATAAGAACCATAACCATACAAAAGCAGCGGCGCTTTGGATAAATCTATTCCCTTTTTATAAATCATCGAAACAGGAATTTTCGTTCCGTCATTTGCTGTCACCCAAACGCGTTTAGTTTCATAATTCAAAGGACTAAAAGTAGGGTCAATCAAAGTCTTTTGAAAGAAAACAGATTTAGAATTGCTTTTCAAATTATATTCAAAAATGGTCGCAGGAGTTGAAAGCGAGGTATAATTTAAATAAATTGTTTTGGCATGATAATCATCGTTAAAACCTATTCCTGCTGAAAAAGTTTGTTCAGGAAATTGAATGAAATTTACGGTTTCATTATCGATACTTCGAACTTCAATTTGTTGTAAACCTTCAATTCTACTTTGTACCACCAAATGATTTTCGAGGGTCAAAATTCCTTCAATTAATTTTTTGGAATCATGTGCTATTATTTCTTTTCCAACTTCATTTTCATTGGGAATATTTGCAAAGAAAATTACTTTTTTATTCGGCGCATTTTCGTTTGAAAGCACGTAGAATCCTTTATCGTGGTGATCGATTTCATACAAATGTCCGCCTTTTCGTTTCAAAAAGACAACTGGTTTCTCAGCAGGTTGATCTGCATTAATCAAACTGATTTCGGAAGTAGTCGAACTTTGGGTATGAATGCAAACATATTTATCAGTAATTGTCTTCGTAATAAAAACTGAAAATCTTTCATCATCTTCTTGATACACTAATTTATCTTTCGAAGAATCTGTTCCCAAAACGTGAGAATAAACTTGAAATTCTCGCAATGTTTTCACGTCTTTTTTGACATAGAAAACCGTTTTGTTGTCGTTTGCCCAAACGATAGAACCATCTGTATTTTTGATTTCATCAGCGTACATTTTTCCACCTTTTTCAATGCGAAAGAAAATGCTGTATTTCCGTCTTCCGATGTGGTCTTCGCTGAACGCTAAAATTGAATTGTCTTTGGAAGGCGCCCAATCACCTAAATCATAATAGCTTTTTCCTTTTGAACGTTCATTTTGATCAAAATAAACAATGGATTTTTCTTTCTCAAAAGTCAAAATTTGCTGGTAATCTTTCCCTTCAATGTTTTGATATTGGTATTTTTTTCCTTGGATGAAAAACGGTGAACTTTGGTCGTTAGGATCAATTCGGTTGTCAAATTCATCCAATAAAGTATTTTGTAAAGTTTTTAATGGTGCAAAATAGTTGTCTTTGTATTTATTTTCTTCCGCGATGTAGTCTAAAACTTCTTTTGAATCTCTTTCATTCATCCAAAAATAAGGGTCAATTCTTTCGTGTCCAAGGTTAGTAAGCGTTTTGTTTTTTTGAATTGCTTTGGGTTGTTCTTGACTCATTGAATGGTTATTTTGGCTACAAAAATATAAAATTGAAAGGCAAATGAAGGACGTTTTACCGGTTACTTTCATGCTTGAATTTGTTTTTTAGTTTAAAGCGAAGTTACCATTTATTTATTTTAATTCAGAATTTTAAAAATCCATTTTATAAGCTCTTCGACTTTCTGTATATTTGGAAATTATTTTAGTTAAAAATCAAGTCTATTTCTTCGATTTTATGGGAATTTGGACGAACAATAATAGAAAATGAAGAAACTTTATAAGTTTTTAATCAATACATTACCTCGACCTTTATTGATAAGGTTGAGTTATCCTTTTAAGAAAGTTGCACCATTGTTATATAAAGGAAACAATGTTACTTGTCCGGTTTGTGAACGAAATTTTAGCAAGTTTTTGTCTTATGGTTCAGAAGTTACGCACAGAGACAATGTCCTTTGTCCGTATGATTTGACGCTTGAACGTCATCGTTTGATGTGGTTGTATTTGAAAAATGAATCTAATTTTTTTACTGCAGATAAATTGAACGTTTTGCACATCGCGCCAGAACAATGTTTTCACAAAACTTTTAAAGCGCAACAAAATTTAACTTATTTGACAGGTGATTTGCTTTCACCAATTGCAGATATGCATTTTGATTTGCATAGCATTCCTTTGGAAGATAATCGTTTTGATGTTGTTTTTTGTAATCACGTACTTGAACATGTAGATGATGCTTTACAATGCATGAGAGAATTACATCGTGTAATGAAACCTGGCGGTTGGGGAATCATGCAAGTGCCGCAAGATATGACGCGTGAAGTAACTTATGAAGATCCAACGATTGTAACTCCAGAAGATAGAGAAAAACACTATTGGCAATATGATCATGTTAGATTATTCGGAAGAGATTATCCAGAATGGTTGAAAAAAGCAGGTTTTGAAGTCAAAGAATACATTCCTTCTGAGCATTTTTCAGACGAACAAATTGACCGTTATCGCTTGATGAGAAAGGAAATTTTATACATTGTAAGTAAATCTTCAAATGATTAAGAAAGGCATTTTAGTATTTTCTTTGCTATTCACTTTTTTGTTAAGTGCTCAAAATCCTTTGAAATTAAATTTTCAATTTTTAAACGGGAACAGTACTTTTCACTTGAATCAAGTGATTAGTGATTTGAATGGTACATCTTACAAAGCACAAGATATTGCTTTTTATATTTCGAGATTAAAAATAACACATGATGGCGGACAATCGATTGATTTTCAAGATTCCGTATTTTATGTAAACATGCGTGCGAGTATCTTTGATCTTGGATTACACATTGTTGATATAATTGAATCAATTGATTTTCAAGTAGGTGTTCCTGCTTCAGTGAATCATTCTGACATCACGGCTTATCCGGAAAATCATCCTTTGTATTTCCAAACACCGGCGATGCATTGGGGTTGGGTAGCGGGTTATACTTTTCTGTTAATTGATGGTGCGGCAGATAATAATGGAGACAATCTTACTGATGTTCCTTTCGAATTACATTGCTTAGGAGATTCAAATGTGCAACAAGTTCATGTTATCAATACTGCAACAATTTGGCAGGATGGAACGAGAGAAATTTTTCAAAATGTAAACATTGACCAATGGATACGAAATTTGAACCTTTCAATATTGGATATTCAGCATGGAAGTACAGGAATCAATGCGGATGTGATGATGAATGTGCAAAATTATCCAGTGTTTACAGCGCCTTTGAATGCTGGAATTAATGAAGTTTCCAATTTAATTGGAGAAATTAATTTTCTTCAAAATGGAAAAGAATCTGAAATCGTTTGGAAAGGAATGAAAAACCTAGAAAATGTCCAATTATTCGATATTTCAGGAGCAAAAGTGAATCAGACTTCATCCAAAGATATCAATGGAAAATGGCAAATTTCTGGTTTAAACAGCGGAGTATATTTTATTAGATTTTTTAGTGAATCTGGGCAATTATTGAATCAATCAAAAGCAGTGCAACCATGATTTCAATAAGAAAAATCAATTTTCCCATATTATTGATTTTCTCAATAATTTCATTAATTTTTATCAAATGTTCAGTTTCAAAATCAGATTTTGTTAGTCCGCTGGGAGCTGTAAAATCACCAGTCGATAATCCTCTTGATACAGCAAAAATTGCACTCGGAAAAGAATTTTTCTTTGATAAAAGATTGTCTGTAGATGAATCCATTTCTTGCGCCGTATGTCACAAACCTGGTTTAGCCTTTACTGACGGATTAAAATTTAGTGATGGTGTTTTAGGAAGAAAATCAGGAAGAAATTCACCAACTTTGTTGAATGCTGCTTTTTTACCAAAAGTGATGTTTGATGGAGAAATTCCGACTTTAGAAATGCAATCAATTGTTCCCATTCAAGATCACAATGAAATGGGAATGGAAATCAAAGCATTGCTTGGGCGATTGAAAGCCGTTCCTGAATATCAAGCTGCGGCGAAAAGAATTTTCAATCGCGACATGGACGTTTGGGTACTCTCTCGTTCTTTGGCTGCTTATCAAAGAAGTTTGATTTCAGACAATTCGCCATTTGATAAATTCTTTTACGGAAAAAAGAAAATGGCAATGAGCGCTTCTGCAAAACGCGGTTGGACGATTTTTTCTGAAAAATTGTATTGCACAAAATGTCATCCTGCACCATATTTCACAACGTACAAGGTTGAAAATAATGGATTGTATGAAACTTATCCTGACAATGGAAGATTTAGAATCAACAACGATTCTACAGAAATGGGGAAATTCAAAGTACCAACGTTGAGAAACATTCAAATTACAGATCCTTACATGCACGATGGTTCGTATGAATCTTTGTCAGACGTAATCGATCATTACGCAACAGGCGGAAAAAATCACAAAAACAAATCGTCAATCATTCAACCTTTTACTTTGACAAAAAAGGAAAAAAATGATTTGATAGAATTCTTATATTCCTTGACGGATATGAGTTTCATGGATCGACTTTAATAAAACTTAGAATAGAATTGATATGGTACAAAGACGGACATTTATAAAATGGGGTGCAATTGGAGCACTAGTTGGAATCGTAAAGCCATCTTTAGCCATTGAACCACTTAAAAAAGGGGTGCGCAGAATGGCTATCACGCCAAAAGTGATTTCGACTTGGGAACATGGATTGGCAGCAAACAAAGCAGCTTGGGAAGTGATTTCAGCTGGCGGAAAATCGATTGATGCGGTTGAAAAAGGTTTGCGAGTTACTGAATCTGACCTAAGCAATCGAAGCGTTGGAATTGGCGGAAGACCGGATGCACAAGGTCATGTGACTTTGGATGCCTGTATTATGGACGAAAAATCTCGCTGTGGATCTGTCGCTTTTTTGGAAGGAATTGACCATCCAATTTCCGTTGCACGAAAAGTAATGGAAGACACACAACATGTGATGCTTGTAGGAGAAGGCGCCAGAGAATTCGCACTATCCAAAGGATTTGGAAAGATTAAAACACCGCTTCCAGAAGTCAAAAAAGACTATAAAAAGTGGAAAAAAGAACAGGAAGCATTGGCGAAAAAACCAGCAATTAATGTAGAAAATCACGATACGATTGGCATGCTGGCGATCGACAGTTTTGGTAATATCAGTGGTGCTTGTACAACTTCTGGCTGGGCATACAAAATGCACGGAAGAATTGGTGATTCGCCGATTATTGGCGCAGGTTTGTTTATCGATAACGAAGTGGGCGGTGCAGTTGCAACGGGCTTAGGTGAAGCGATTATTCGCGTGGCTGGAAGTCATACGGTAGTAGAATTGATGCGACAAGGAAATTCACCTGAAGAGGCTTGTAAATTAGCTGTGGAAAGAATTATTTCGAAACACGAAAACATGGAAGGATTACAATGCGGTTTTATCGCCATTGATAAATTTGGAAACGTAGGTGGTTATTCAGTTTTCAATGGTTTCAATTATGCTTTCACAGATGCGCAAAAACATGTGATGGTTGATACATCTTTTGATAGAAAATGGTAATTCGTTTTCAAATTTTTATATGAGGATATTTTTTATTGTACTTTTTTTAAGCTTTCATTGCATGACATTTTCACAAAAAAATGAACTTGAATGGAATTTCTTTCATCCAGTTAAAAAAACTTGGATGCAAGCAGGTAAATGTGGCTCTGTGCAAGAAAAGTTAATCGATTCTAAAGAATTGCCAGATCCATTTTATGGCGAAAACGAAAAACTTTTTAATTGGATTGAAAAGTACGATTGGGAATTTAAATCTTCGTTTAATTTAGATGAATTGCAATTTGCTGAAAATTTCATTGAATTGGATTTTCCTGGAGTTGATACTTATGCGAAAATCTACATCAACGATATGTTGGTTTTGAGCACAGAAAATGCTTTTCACCCATATATTTTACAAATCAAACCATTTGTGAAACGCGGTTTAAACAGCATTAAAGTTGTATTTACTTCGCCGATCAATTATCACCGAAAAGCTTTTGAAGCAAAATCCCCGAAACTTCCAGCACCAAATGATTTAGGGGAAATTGCAGTTTCTTCCATGTCACGTAAACCTCAATATCAATTCGGTTGGGATTGGGCGTTGAGAATGAACACGATTGGATTTTTGAAACCAGTTCAATTACGAACTTATTCCACCAATAGAATTTTACTTCAAAAGGTGGCTACTAAAAGTCTGCTTGAGAATCAAGCAAACCTGGAATTATCTCTAATTTGTGCAGTGAAATCTACGCAAAAAATAAGATTTGAAAGTGAGATTTGGGGGAATTTTGACAGCTTGAATTTGGTCAATGGTGAATTGAAAATTGATGCGGGTTTGATGAATCCTCATTTGTGGTGGCCACGGGGACAAGGTGAACAATATTTGTATCACGACAATTGGAAAATATATGATTTAGCTGGTAATTTGATTGACAGTTGTGCAGTAACCTTTGGTATCAAAACCAGTGAATTGATTCAAGAAAAAGATCAGTTTGGAACTTCTTTTTATCTCAAAATCAATGGTCGCCCCATTTTTTGTAAAGGCGCAAATTACATTCCGCAAGAAGTTTTTCCATCCAAAATAACGACAGAATCTATCCAAGATTTAGTTGAACAAATGCGTGTTTCGAATTTCAATATGGTGCGCGTTTGGGGTGGTGGTTTTTATCCTGACGAAGCATTTTTTGAAGCGTGCGACCACGCAGGAATTATGGTTTGGCAAGATTTTATGTTTGCGTGTGCAATGTATCCAGGTGATGATACTTTTTTAGCCAATGTGAAAAAAGAATTGGAATACCAAGTTCCAAGAATTTCTGCGCATCCATCTTTGGTGTTATTTAATGGAAATAATGAAGTAGATGTTGCTTGGAAAAATTGGGGATTTCAGTTAACCTACAAAATTCTTCCAAAAGCGCAGAAATTAATGGAGGAAGATTATAAAAAATTGTTCAAAGAATTGATTCCAAGCGTAGTGAAAGCGAACAGTTTTATACCTTATGAGCATTCTTCACCGCTGAGTAATTGGGGAAAAGACGAATATTTCGATCATGGAACGCAACATTATTGGGGCGTTTGGCATGGAAAAGATCCGATTGAAGATTTTGGTTTGAAATCAGGAAGATTTAATGCGGAGTATGGTTTTCAATCTTTCCCTGAATTCAATGCATTGATGGCTTTCAGTGATAAAAAAGATTGGGATTTGGATTCACCTGTGATGAAATGGCACCAAAAAAGTTATGTCGGAAACGGGATGATTAAAAAGCAGTCAGACATCCTCTTCGGAGAAACGAATTCCTTTGAAGAGTTTGTTTATTTATCTCAATTAACCCAATCTAAAGCAGTTCAAATTGCTGTTTCGAGTCATCGATTGGGATCACCGCGATGCATGGGAACGTTATACTGGCAATTAAACGATTGTTGGCAAGCACCCACTTGGTCAAGTATTGATTATCATGGAAATTGGAAGGCCTTGCAATACGAAGTAAAAAAGGATTTTGAAGATGTTGCTGTATTGGAAAAAACAGAGAAAATTGGCCATGAAAAATATTTTATCCTTTCCGACCAAAACGCAATTTATGAAACACATTTGAATTGTTTTGTTTACGATTTGCAAGGAAATTTGATTTTCAAAACATTGGACACCTTGGAGT
>JBFYPS010000107.1:0-5070 GCA_041303135.1 Crocinitomicaceae bacterium
GCGACAAAGAAAATACAAAATCCAGCAGAGGCAGTAAAAGCCAAACGTTCACCCACCATACCAGCGACTAATTCAATCCAATTGCTAAAAAGGATGATAGAAAATAAATACCATGCAATTCCAATGGTAATAAGCGGCCTTTTTTTGATTTGCCAAAAAGCTAAAAATATGAGCAAAACATGACTCATAATAGACAACCAAACCCATGGATTTTTTAAGCCCACAGTTGAAGTTTTAGAATAACCATAATAGAATGAAAGTTCGTATGGAAAAACCATTAATTTGAGATATTCTCCCAAGGTTTGGGCACCTGTTCCAATGGTTTCAGCAGTGGAATGCGGTGCGACTAAAGTATTTTCGATATATTCTAAGAAACGACCTTCTTTAGGGACGCTGTTTTGCAATTGAACATTACTGTAGTCTTTTGAAAATGAACTTAAAGTGACAGATTTCTCCTGAGGTCTGACATTTGTGAATAGTTGGTTGGAAGCAATAGATTGAACTGTGATAATGGCTAAAAATAACAATAATTGTAAAGCATAAAAATTGATCTTTGGAAAGAATTTATGTACAAAGTAAGCCAATGAAGCAACCAAAAAAGCAAAGGGCAAAAATCCTTCCAATTTAAAAAATACTGCCCAAACAACTAAAACAAGAAGTGAAAAAACAAGACTGTAAACAGCTCGCCAAAACAGTAGAAAACAAAAAAGAACAATATTTATCACAAACCCAACTTCAAGCAGGGTATGACAAATTACCAAAAAATAAAATATTGAAATTAAAAAAAATAAAACTTGAAAATCTATTTTCTTAGTTCTAAAATAAATGCCGAAGGAATAGGATGTACTAATAAAAATAGCCATCAATGCGAAATGATTTGATTGAAATCTCCAATCAAAGCCAACTAGTAGGAAAGTCAATAAAAATACTCCCCACTTTGTATCTGCTTTCAAAGCCCAAACACCAAAAAGCAGAGAAATAATTGTCCAATAAAATTGATTAAAATAAACCGCAAAAAAAGCAGTTAAAACCGCAACTAAAAAAGGAAACAGTTGTTTGACAAAAGCTATTTTCGAAGAAAAATCAGACAAGGTCAATAACTTAATTTTTAAATAGTACAAAGGAATAATAACTATAAAGGGCAAAATTGCAAAAATCAAGGTTTTCAAAAGATCCAATTCACCAGCTATAATAGCTCCCGGAAAAATCAACAATACCAAAATTATCAGTAGTTTGTTCAAGGTCAAATCACTGGACAAGACCAGCAACAATGGTATCACAAAAACCATGGGAAAAACACTTTTTTTGGAAAGCATCGCGCATGTGAAGTATATAAAAACGAAAATTAGGGATTTAGGGTTTCCGTACTTACTAAATTTTAAAATCGAAATACCGCTCAAAATAACAAATAGAAACGCCAAAATTTCGTCTCTATTTTTGATGCTATCAACTACCTCTGTATGAATTGGATGCACAATAAAAAGTAAAGTTGCAAGCAAAGAAAAAAGCAGTTGCTTTTCACCAGCCATTTTTAGCATGAATTTAAAGAATAACATGGCAGATAAAGCAAATAAAATCACATTGAAAAAGTGGCTGACGCTGGCTTTTTCACCAAAAAACTGATGTTCAATCGCAAAGGAAAGATGTACCATTGGTCGATAACCATAGGCATAACCCATTTCATCAGCGTAATAAGGCGAAGTAAAAATATCTCCAATCGCTTCCAAACCGCGTGAGGTCAATGGATGGTTTTGCGTTACTAATTCGTCATCTAAATTGTAACCATTTGAAATTGAATTGGCAAAAACGAAAAAAGCGACAAGACCGATGATCCAAAAAAGTCGTTTACTAGAAAAAAAGGGCTCGTTCAATACCAAAGCATCCGTATTAGCAGCAATTGACGCTTTAACTTTTTTGGGTGATTTTTTAGCAGATTTATTCATAAATTACTTCAAATTTTCCACTTGAGAAAGAATCCAAGGATACAAATTTCTCAAGCCATTTTCCAATGTAAATTTTGGTGTCCAATTCAAATCTTGATTGATTTGTTTATTATGAGAGCAACGACCTTGCACGCCAACGGGACCAGGAATAGAAACCACATCATGATTTTTATCGCTAATTCTCAAGACTAAACGTGTAAAATCTCCCATTGAAATCATTTCCTCAGAACCGATATTGTAGGGTCCAATAAAATCTGAACGCATCAATTTTAAGGTTGCGTCTATACAATCATCAATGTACAAAAATGAACGCGTTTGTTGGCCATCTCCCCAAATTTCAATCGCTTGGTTTGGAATTGCTTCAGCTACTTTTCTACAAATGGCTGCAGGTGCTTTTTCTTTTCCTCCATTCCAAGTTGATTCCGGACCATAAATGTTGTGAAAACGTGCAATTTTGACATTTAAACCAAAATTGCGATTATAAGCCAAAAAAAGTCTCTCTGCCATTAATTTTTCCCAACCATATTCGCTGTCCGGATTTGCAGGATAAGCAGAAGATTCTTCACAATTTGGAGAAAGTGGATCCATCTGATTGCTCGCAGGATAGATACAAGCGGAAGAAGAAAAGAACAAAGATTTCACATTTCGTTCTACCGCGATTTTGGCAACATTTAAATTAATTTGTGCTGAATTGTGCATCACATTGGCATCATTCAAACCAGTGAAAATATAACCTGCACCACCCACATCTCCTGCCAATTGATACACCTCATCTACATGATCACAAATAACGCTGGAAACGAAATCCAAATTTCTTAAATCACCTAGCATAAATTCATCGGCTGCAGAAATAGAAAATTCAGGCAATTTAATGTCCACAGCCTTGACCCATAGACCTTCACTTTTTAGTCTTTTCACAAGATGATGTCCAATAAATCCACCAGCTCCAAGTACGATTGCTTTTTTCTTCTCTTCCATCTAAGTAATGCGTTTTTATTTTTCGAAAAACCTTACAAATCTCCATCGAAGGTAATAAAAATAGCTAGAAAGTCCATTTTTAGTCCATTTTGAAGTCTTGAATTGAAAATCAACTTTTTGTAATTTCAACACATCCAGATATTGCTGATAAGCAGGAAATAAAACCGAATTTGATAAGGAAAATTTCTGCAAAGATAAAGGTGTAAAATGAATAAAAATGAGTGGATCATTGTTAATTAAAAATCGCTCATTTTCAGATGATTGAATCTCACTTTCATCTGAATTCCAACCCGCTACATTACAGCCCTTGTGTTTTACAACTTCTACGTTATCAAACTTGATTGGAACCAAATCTAAATATTTTTGATCATCAAATAAACCTCTCCAAAAAGATTTTTTGACATTATACAAACAGCAATTGGTCCACCAGTCCAAAATTTCAACACCATTTTTCGAAACACCTATAAATCCAGCGTTATACAGTCCAACGCGATAATTTGCTTCTAACCAATTTTGATTTTTTGCAGGATTTGACGGATAAAAGTGAGGCGTTAATAAAAAGGATTTCTCAACCAGTTTTTCGAATAAAAATTGAGGTGAATCATAGAAAAATATATCGTTGTCGCAATAAATGACACTGTCATATCCTTTTTCAAGCAAAAATTTAAGATAAACTGGTTTCATTGACCATCTTAGCTCATTGCCTTTATACTTTTTTTGCAATGCACCAGATGCCACAGAATCTAAATCTTTAATAAAATGACATTGAAAATCAGCTTGGATTTCAACTTGATTGGAATCCGTAATCAAGCAAAATAAATCCGCATTTGACACGTGCTTCACTGACTCAAGAAGCGTCAAACTTTTGAATAAATGACTTTGGGTTGATATGGTACAAAATGCAGTTTTCACAATTTATAAAAATACGAATAAAGTATTGAAATTCAAATTTTGGTTATTCTAAACTGTCCACTCAAAATAGCGATTTCCTCTTTTGACATTTTTCGAAATTTAGAATTCGAACGTTCCAATACTTCATCGAGATATGATTCATCAGCAAAACATCAGCCTTAAAAGTGAAGTTGAATCCATTTTTTGTGAACAGATTAGCAAAATCTTGGTGGCGTAACCGATTTCCAAAACAACAGTTTGACAACTTTAAAATCAATTTAAAACTGAAATTGGAAAATGTCAAAAATTCCAATGGCCTTTCGTAATCTCTGTGATCTCGAAAATCTATTTGGTGAAAACCAAGTCCTCCCACTTTTGAAATTCGAGCCAACTGTTTGATGGCTTTTTCACTGTGAAGTAAATGTTCGAAACAGGCGTTTGAAAACGTAATATCGACTGAATTTGAAGCAATTAAACTTACACTTTCTAATCCAACATGATGCATTTCTAGCCCATCAATTTGATGAGATCCGCGATGAATCACTTCTTTCAAATGTCTAAAATCAACTTCTGGAAATTCAATTTCTGCTTTGACTAAAAGTCGATCGTAAACCAATGGATGGTAGTTTTCATTCCATTCACCCAAAAATTTATCTACCAATATTACCTTTTTAGCCCCTAAACCCAACAATAAAAGTTGCAAACCAAAATCTTGCCCTGGTCCAATTTCCATCACCACTTTGTCATTCAAATACCCAAGCTCTTTCGTAGGTAGGAATCTAATGTAATACTTTGCATTACTTATTGCAAAATCCGTTGTGTCTTCAATGTCTCGAATCATTGGATTAGCAAAATCATTTTTCTTATACTTCCAACTATTAAAGGCAATTATGATCCAATGATATACTGTCTTAATTTCACTCCAAAACCCAATTTTCATAGCCTTTACTCTTTCAGGTTTTCCATTAATTGATTCCAAAACTCCCAGTTTGTATCTTGAAAATGATGATATACATGAATTAAATTAGGCTCATAAATGTCATTTTCATGCAATTGAATTTTCCTATCTTCTATCCATTCTAGTTCTTCATTGTAATAATCTGCAATCAGGTTCCATTTTTTATTGAGGGTTGGATGATTCTGGAGTTGAAACTTCCAAACAGTTGCGATTAAAGTTCCTTGATCTCTCGTTTTCCAATTTGAATCTTTAAAAATTTCCATCGTTGATGAGTGCCAGGAATCTAAAAATTCATAAGAG
>JBFYPS010000108.1:0-4370 GCA_041303135.1 Crocinitomicaceae bacterium
AAGAACAAGGAAAAGTAAAATACTATTATGCCAATGGGCAATGTGAATTTGTCTATTATGCGAATAACGGAACACAAGTAGGTGATGCAATTCGTTATTGGCCAAATGGCGATATAAAAGAAATCATCACTTTCAATGCAGATGGATCGGTCATATCGAGTACAACAAAAGAACCTGTTCATCCGATAAACGACGCAGGAACGATTCAACAACCATCAGAAAAGGCGCCAATCGTAGGTGCTAAACCAATTGTTTTGAGTGGAAAATGGCAATACAACGGGTATAATAAAATTTACAACTCAGAAAATGAAATTTGGCAAGATGGTGTTTTTAAAGATGGCCGTTTGTGGGACGGAAAAGTTTATGTGTACGACAAAGATGGAATCTTATTAAAAGTAAAAGTATTTAAGAATGGAGTTTATCATTCTGACGGTCAATTATAATCGAATCGAAATTGGACAAAAAAAGGCTTGGGAAATCCCAAGCCTTTTCTGTATCATTTAAAACGTTGTTTTATCCTTTCTTTGTTTTTGTTTTTGTTTTCGGAGCTGGTGTTGCCGGAGCAACAGGAGCACTTCCTGAAGTAATATCCATTAACTCGATTTCAAAAACTAAATCACTGTATGCTGGAATAACTGGTGGTCTTCCTGCAGCTCCATATGCTTTTGTGTAAGGAATGATGAAACGTCCTTTCCCACCTTTTCCAAGCATGGCAACAGCTTCATCATATCCTGGAATCATTTGTCCTACATTATGTTTGAAGTTTAACGGTTGATTTCTATCCAACGAAGAATCAAATTTTGTTCCGTTCATCAACGTTCCTGTATAATGAGTTGATACTTCGTCACCTTTTTTTGGTTTTTTGTTTGCATCACCTTTTTTCTCGATAACATACACCAAACCACTTGCTGTTTGTTGTGCTTTTGGATAAGTTTTACGTACTTCAGCTAATAAATATACTTTGTACTCTTCTTCCGTCATTTTTGCAATTTTGTCCGTGCGTTCTTTTTCAAGTGCATCTAAACGCGCTTTTTCAGCTTGCATGACAACAAACGCTTCTTCCATTTTACGGTACGTTTCTTTGAAAACTTCAGTCGCATTCCACGATTGGTATTGATCTCCAATTCGAATAATACGAACTTGTTCCATCACATCATCTTGTACAATAGCATTGACAACATCCATTCCTGATATAACGTGACCAAAAACAGTATGCTTTCCATCTAACCAAGGTGTTTCTTTGTGTGTGATGAAAAATTGGCTTCCGTTTGTTGCAGGACCACTGTTTGCCATCGATAAAATTCCTGGACCACTGTGGCGTAAGTCTTTATTTGGTTCATCAAAAAATTTGTAACCAGGACCACCCATTCCTGTTCCTTGTGGATCACCACCTTGAATCATGAAATCTTTGATAACACGGTGGAATTTTAATCCATCATAAAATGGTTTGTCAAACGAAAGTGTATCGAATGGACGAAAGTTTCCTTCAACTAACCCAACAAAATTAGCAACTGTTAAAGGTGTTTTTTCTGGTTCCAATTGAATCAAAATTTCACCTTTTGTTGTTTTGAATTGCGCATACATACCTGGCGCTAATTCTTTGTTTTGTCCAAAAACGGTGCTACTTCCCACAAATAAAAGAAGTAAACTTGCGATGAACTGTTTTACTATTTTCATAATTAATAAATTGATATTGTTTGTTGTTATGATCTTCAAAAATCAAACCAAATTTAGCCGAAATCTTTCAAATGACGTTATCATCTTCCAAAAGTTCGCTTAAAAATTAAGATTCTCTCTTTTTTTTATCCGAATAAATCGCAGATTCAGCTAAATTTGTCACATGGAACAAAAAGAAGATCTATTAAAAGAGGTGATTTCTCATGCGAAGGAATACGGATTCGTTTTTCCCTCATCAGAAATATACGATGGTTTAGCAGCAACATATGACTACGGTCAATTGGGCTCGGAGCTGAAAAACAATATCAAACAATATTGGTGGAAAGCGATGGTGCAAATGCACGAAAACATCGTTGGAATTGACGCTTCGATTTTTATGCACCCAACAACTTGGAAAGCTTCTGGGCACGTGGATGCATTTAATGACCCTTTGATAGATAACAAAGATTCTAAAAAACGCTACAGAGCTGATGTTTTGATCGAAGAACATATCGAGAAAATCCGTCAGAAAATCAATAAAGAAATTGATAAAGCAGCTAAAAAATTTGGCGAAGCTTTTGATGAAACACAATTCTGTGCAACCAATCCGAATGTATTGCGCAATCAAGCGAAAATCACGGAGATTGAAGACCGCATGCGCACAACACTAGAAACTAACGATTTAGAAGGTGTAAAACAATTGATAGAAGACTTAGAAATTGTTTGTCCTATAAGTGGTTCTAGAAATTGGACAGAAGTTCGCCAATTTAACTTGATGTTTTCGACTGAATTAGGTTCTGTTGCAGGTGATGCAGCTACAATCTATTTACGTCCAGAAACGGCACAAGGTATTTTCGTGAATTTCTTAAACGTTCAAAAAACTGGACGCATGAAAATTCCTTTTGGGATTGCTCAAATAGGGAAGGCGTTTAGAAATGAAATCGTTGCACGTCAGTTTATCTTCCGCATGCGCGAATTTGAACAAATGGAAATGCAGTTTTTCTGTCGTCCAGGTGAAGAAATGAAATGGTACGAATTCTGGAAAGATGCGCGTATTAAATGGCACAAAGCACTTGGATTGGGCGACCAGTATTACCGTGAACACGACCACATCAAATTGGCACATTATGCAAACGCAGCGTGTGATATCGAATTCGATTTCCCAATGGGTTTCAAAGAATTGGAAGGAATTCACTCGCGTACTGATTTTGATTTAAAACAACACGAGCAGTTTTCAGGTAAAAAATTACAATATTTTGATCCGGAATTGAATCAAAGTTACGTGCCATTTGTTGTCGAAACGTCTGTTGGTTTAGACCGAATGTTCTTATCGATTATGAGCGCAGCGTTCAAAAAAGAGAAATTAGAGGACGATTCAGAACGTGTTGTTTTAAAAATTCCAGCAGCGCTTGCTCCATATAAAGTTGCAATTATGCCTTTAACGAAGAAAGATGGTTTACCAGAAAAAGCACGCGAAATAATCGCTTCGTTGAAATATGATTTCACGTGTCAATACGATGAAAAAGATTCGATTGGAAAACGTTACCGTCGTCAAGATGCGATTGGTACGCCTTTTTCAGTGACTGTTGATCACCAGACATTGGAAGATAATACGGTAACAATTCGAGACAGAGATACCATGCAACAAGAACGTGTTGCAATAGCTGATTTGTTTGAGTTGATCAATCAAAAAGTAAGCTGGAGAACAGTGTTAGCATAAACAAAAAAGAGGTTGAATTTCAACCTCTTTTTTTATTCTAAACCTGGAAACTTTAGCAGTTTTCCATCAATTGTTTTCGTTTCCTTTATGTCAACTGTTTTGGAAATTCCGTAAACACTTCCCTTCACTTTTCCTTCCAAATTCAGGGTGATTTCTTTAGCGCCAGTTAATTTCATGATTTTAAACAATGCTCCTTTTGCTAATGAAATGCTCAATGGTAATGTATAAACATGCGTTGACTTGCGTTTCACTTTGAATTTTTTACTCAGTTCAACATCACCAATTTCTAAGTCATTTGCGCGAATGTGAAACGTGCTTTTTTTCACTTTCATGCCGAAGAAATTCGGATTTTCTATCGTGACATCTATTGTCGCTTCGATATGATCCCCATCTGCTTTTAGAATTTTGACATTTTCAAAACCAGCAATTTCAGGGTCCTCAATCGAGCAACTTCCGAGTGTGAAAACTACAATTACAAGTAAATAAATGAATCGCTTCATGATTTCATGGCTTGATTGAAGTAATGATAAAAGTATGGAATGGTTTCAATTCCTTTGTAATAATTGAATAATCCGTACTGCTCGTTTGGAGAGTGAATTGCATCAGAATCCAGCCCGAATCCCATCATGACAGTTTTTAATCCAAGCACTTTTTCAAACAAAGCAATAATCGGAATACTGCCACCACTTCTCACTGGAATTGGTGTTTTTCCAAACGTTTCTTCGTAAGCTTTTGCTGCACTTTGATACGCAATTGAGTCAATTGGTGTTACGACTGGTTCACCACCATGATGTGGATTGACAACTACAGTAACACTTTCAGGTGCAATTTTCTCAAAATGTTCTTTGAACAATTGTGTAATAGTTTCCGGTAGTTGATTGGGAACCAAACGCATCGATATTTTTGCATACGCTTTGGATGCGATGACAGTTTTTGCACCTTCTCCGGTATAACCTCCCCAAATTCCATTGACATCAAGTGTTGGACGTATAGA
>JBFYPS010000109.1:0-6565 GCA_041303135.1 Crocinitomicaceae bacterium
CCATTTCTAGAAAAAAATCTTTCTAATCTTGGATTAAACTCCAGAGAGAGAACGGATTTCATCACTTATTGGGCACCGAAATTGCAAAAATTTAAAATGATTCAAGTCGAATTTTTTGTAGATGAAAATTGCGAAGTCATTGGTGCGTTAGAAATCAATCCAAAACCGGATCACTTGCGCAGAGTTTATGCGATTTTCAATGAAGTTACTGTCATTTCAAATCAATTCATTAACAAACCGCTAGAAATTAAACCATTGAGAAGAAATGGGTTTACGGTTATTGAATGGGGCGGAAGTTTATTGGAGGAATAAAATAATTCAGAATTAAAATTAACTGAATAAAGATTCAATGGTTGTATTTTCATTGAAATGTATGACCGACCAATTTTTGTAATCGCTCGATTCAAGATTTTTTTGTGCTGCCATCTTTGATTTGGAATAAATTGAATCCAAATTCTCTGTCAAATCCCAAGAAATCAATTTAAAATGTGCCTCAAATTGTTGACAAGCGTGGAAAAGTAGTGCTGTTCCTTCCACATTCACTTGATGACACAAAGTTGGATTTTGCTCACAAAATGATTCATCTGAAATCGCAGCTGCATGCAAAATGTGCGTTGGATACAAAGTGTCAAAAACCTGATTGATTTCTAATTTGTTACAAACGTCCATCGATAAATACAAATAATCTGGACAATTGGGGTTTCGATTCAAACCTTTAGATGTTGCAATGAAAGTCAATCGATTGGCGATACAATATGCAACCAATTTTTGACCTAAAACTCCATTGGCTCCTGTGATAATAATTCGCATCATGAAACTTTAGGGAAATTAAAGTTCCCAAATAGACGAACGTCTTTTGCGTTGAAATTTGAAAAAATGCTTGTGTTCTAATATCCAAGCCATCGGCAAATAAATCAACAAAGGCGAACCTAGCGTAACGAAAGAAGCATAAATAAAACCTAATCGAACGCGTGAAGAACTGATTCCCAACTTGCGAGCCAACCATGAACAAACGCCATAAGACCGCAATTCGAAAAAGAAAATAATTTTTTGAATGGTTCTCATACAAATCAATTTATCGTCCTAACACTTTGTTGCCAATTTTACACGTCAAACAAAGTTTATTTGTACAAATTTCGTTCTTTAATTCCAATAATCCTTGAGAATCTTCAGCAGATTTACATCTAATTCTTAAATTTTTCCACCGTTCAATTATTTCATTGCTTTCTGCTGGAATTTTGCTCAACAAAATCAATGCTTTTTGCTTGAAAATCTCGTTTGACAAATGATTTCCATACCACCACAAAAGGGGAACCAATGAATTAATAATCAAAGAATGTTGGAAAGAATTGGTCAATGGCTTTAATCCCTCAATCGTCTCAAAAGCGCGATTGTCAAATTTAAAAAATCCCAACAATTCTTCAGGAGATTTCATAAAAATCGAAAAATCGGATTGCAAATTTGAAATAACGGCAGCAAACTGTGTGATTCTTACTTTCGGAAATCCGGGTGGTCGCAAGCCTTTACTTTTCCATGTCGATAAATCCATTGTTGAAAAATGATGCTTCATCACCATAAATCGCCATTCTTTTTGCCATTTTTTCAAATGAATTTCATCCAATTCCGCATCTAAAAATCCGCTCGCGCCGAGCAAAAGAGGAAAAACGGCATCTTCACCTTCTCTCCACAAGATTTTAAGTGGCATGTGCTGCGTCAATTCCACAAAAGGCAAGGCATTGACTTTCGCTCCAAACGACTGTGCGATGACTTCATATTGCAATTGTTGTATGTTTCTATTTAACAATTGATACCGAAGTTCTATTTGTGCTGTTTTTCGTTCAAGTCGTTCTACAAGTGCATTCTCAATCTGCATCGAAACAAATAATTCATCCACTTCTTGAATTGATTTTTCGCAAGGAATCCAAGTTTGATTTTTAATCAGAGAATCGTAACTGGACCAATCATTTTGATCCAAATAAGATTTCAATTCCAAGGTTGGTAATTCTTCCCCATTGACAACAACAGGTTTGTCGTATTGAAAGACCACATGCAAAATCACATTGTTATATGCTTCGTCATACTGATGTTGATGTGCATACCAATCCGAAGATTTGATGTGAATTTCAATGTTTCCGTTCCATTTGATTCCATCCAATTCGATTGAACCATTGAAAAAATCGGGGCCACTCTCATGGTTGTGCCAACCCACTTGCTGAATGGTTAATTTTCGTCCGTCGATCAGCTGTAAATCATGCATTGGAAGTCGTTTGGTTTTCCAAATTTGATGTAGGTATTCTTCTCTCATTTGTGTTGTAATTTAAAGGTCTGTTACTTAAAGTTAAGCAAAAAATATTCATTCGCCAAAAAGTTCTTGCTTATCTTTGCAAAAAAATATCAGTTGAGAGATTTCCTCTATTTAGCACCATTACAAAGTTTTACGGACCATCATTTTCGCAATGCGTTCCAACAAGTGCTTGGAGATGTAGATGGATTTTATGCGCCTTATTTGAAAATGTCGAACGATGGAACAATCAAAGAAGGACCAAAATTGGATGTTTTGCCCAAAAATAATCCGTTCGAAACTGTCATTCCTCAATTGATGGCTTGTTGTACCGAAGATTTTCTTTTGATGGCAAAATACCTTGCTGATTTAGGTTATTCGGAAGTCAATTGGAATTTGGGTTGCCCCTACCCGATGGTTGCTAAGCGCGATTTAGGATCTGGAATTTTAAACAAACCGGAGAAAATTATCCAAATTTTGCAAGACGTTTACACGAAAACAGATTTAAAAATTGGAATCAAAATGCGCATGGGTTATGAAGATACTTCTGACATTTTGAAATTACTTCCCACATTAAATGATTTTCCATTGACAGAAATTATCGTTCACGCGCGCTTTGGAAAACAATTGTATAATGGACCATGTGATTTAGATCGTTTTGAAGAAATTATTCCTTTGACAAATCACAATTTAATGTACAACGGAGACATTTGTAGTGTCGAAGATTTTCGAAAACTCAAATATCGTTTTCCCACCATTCATCGCTGGATGATTGGTCGTGGAGCAATTTCAAATCCATTCTTATTCGAAATGATTCAAGAAGACAATAATGAATTCCCAGAAGATTGGCAGGAAATTTTCAGTGAATTTTTGGAATTATTGCTCGAAAGTTACTTGAAAGAAACATCCAATGAAGGCAATATTTTAATCAAAATGAAGCACTATTGGGAATATTTCGCCGAAGGATTACCCGAAGGAAATTATTTGTCGAAGCCACTCAAAAAAGTCAAAAATTTGAAGTCTTATCAGGATTATATTGCTGAACTACGTTAAAAAAGACCCGCTTCGCTATTAGACAGTAGACATTAGAACCGTTGCTTCGCAACTATTAGACTAGATTTCTGATCCTGTTAAGCAAACTTTAATTCTTACAAAAATTGAAAATCTATTGTCTAATGTCTATAGTCTAATGTCTATTTTCACCTTATCTTTGCATCATGAAAATTTCCAACGTCAAATTCATTCTAACAGATATTGAAGGCACAACGACTTCTGTTTCTTTTGTTTATGAGCAATTATTTCCATATTTCAGAAATAACATTCAGCAAATAAAAAATTTACTTCATCTTGAAGAAGTAAAAGAAGCGTTGGAACAAACGCAAAAATTGGCGTTGGAAGAAGGTATCGAATTAGGAAACATTGACGATCAAATTGCGCAATTGTTGCAATGGAGTTTGGAAGACAAAAAAATCACACCTTTGAAAACGTTGCAGGGAATTTTATGGGAAGCAGGATACAAATCTGGTGAAATTAAAGGCCATGTTTATCCAGATGTTGCGGAAGCTTTGAAAATATGGAAATCCAACGGAATAGACTTAGGTGTTTTTTCATCTGGTTCTGTTGCGGCACAAAAATTGATTTTCGGATACAGTGAAAGTGGCGATTTAACCCCTTATTTTTCTGCATATTTTGACACCAAAACTGGTGGAAAGAGAGAAACAGAAACTTACACAAAAATTGCTGAAATATTAAAAACAGCACCTAGTGAAATCTTGTTTTTATCAGATATTGTTGAAGAACTAGAAGCAGCTAAAGAAGCTCAATTTCAAACAATTCAATTAGTTAGACCTGAAAATACAGCAAATTGGGAAAGATATGTAAATGATTTCTCAGAGATTACTCTTTAGATTCTGATCTTTTTTGAAGTTCATTTTCTATCACTGTAATTTCATTCTCTAAGAGTACAATTTCAGATTTATATTTTTCAATTTCTGCTGGAGTGAGCATAGAACTTTTTGTTTTTAAGTTCAACTTCCATCTGGTAATTACGGCATTACATTCCAGTTTGTATTTTTTCAAACTCAAAACACTCATTTCTGCCAATTCAGATTCAGTGTGAAATTTTGTCTCCTTGGAATCTTCTTTTGTTACCTCTGATTTACTTTCTTCATTTTCCGATTTACTTTCAGAAGTTGATTCAGCCTTAGTACTTTTCTCCGTTTTTTCTTCTTTTATTTTAGGATTGGTATTTTCAATCAGCTCATTGGTTCCGTAAAAATAGCCCTCTTTTTCTTGCTTTTTCAATAATTTTTGTTGCTCTGAAAATGCATCTTCTTTCATTTCCAAAGGCTCTTTTTCAGCTTTATTTAATGGTTTATAACCTTTCGAAATTTGAAGATTAACTTTTTCCAATTTGATTTTAGAAATTTCTCTTTCCAATTCCAAATCTTTGATTTCATAAGAAAGCTCACTGTATTCTTTGGATTTTGCATCCAAACCAGCGCGTTGACTGGTTTTTTTCTCGATTTTGGAATTTAAATTGGCAATTTTATTTTCTTGCATCAATTTCATGTTGTCCATTCCAGCCTTCATGTCTTGTTGCATATCTTCAATAGAATATTTTTCTTCCTCAACTTCTTCTACAGTTTTTTTCTCTTCAGTTTTGGTTGGAGAGGCAGTACTTGACTTTTCTTCCGACTTTGGCGTTGAAGCCACTTGTCCACAATCATTGATAGTCAAACCCCAAGCGGCTTCTAACATTGAAGCAGGCATTCCAGTTTCTTTCACCAATGGTTCAAAATCAAAAGAAGCAAATCCTTGTTCGTTCAATTGAATGTAGCCTTTGACATCCCATTTTTTGTCACCACCTTGAAAAGCTTTGTAGCCATAAGCATCAATGCTCAAAGAATAGATTGTAGCATTGTTGAAAGTTACTTCGCCTTTTTCATTGGATTTACTTTTGGCAATCGTTGCATCGCCATGTTTGATTGTTACCTCCCAATTACAAAGTGGATTATTTCTGTATTTCAAAATCAATTTTACATCCATCGATTTTTGTGCAGACAAAGAAAAAACGAGTAATGTACTAAAAATTAGGGCAAAAAATTTCATGTTCAAAGTGTATTTTTTTTCAAAAATAGTTAAAGCTTTTAGAAAATAAAAGGTAATTTAATATTGAACAAATGGAATCATCCCTCTCAAGCCCATATCAACAACCGATTCGCCCTTAGAAGGTTCCCATTTTCCATTGCTGTTATCGTCAATCCATTCAAAACTTTGATTAGTTGACATCGAAACTCTTACAACAATATCTTTGGTTTCTGTTCCCGTAATTTTCAATTTTCCTCCGTTGAAAGGCCCAGTAACTAAACATGAACCTGCTGGATTGGGTGAAGTTGAAGCAATTGGATTGACAACTGTTGTGGCTCCTGCTGGCGCTTGTCCAGTTCCTGTGTAATTGATTGGATAACCACTGTAAGATCCTTTCATTTCAAATCCCCAGTAACCTTGGGTTTTGTTGGCATTTACAGCAATGTTGTCTGTTTTGATTAAAAAATTAGTGATGTAAGTATTAAATCCTACGAAACTCGCAATCGTGGAAGGATAATCTTGAATAATGTTTACGTTTCCTATACCGACTACATTTACGGTTGTATCAACATGAAGTTTAACGTCAAAATTTTGATATCCAATGGAAACTCTCAAATATTCATATTCACCAACAGCAACATTTTTGAGTGGGATTTCAAAAAACTTTTCACCTTTTCCGACCAAAACTGCTTTGCTAAAATCTATCGCAATTCCACCTCCAATTGATGTTTCTGGCGCATGATAAACAACAACACCGCTTCCAATCTGAGTCAATGCAGATTGCGCCAATTCAATGTAATGCGCACTCATTTTGTTCATTTTCGGATTTTGAGTTGCATGTCCCGCAGGAACGGTTGAAGGTTGACCAAGATTATTCAATCTCACTTGAGTCGAATCAAAATCCAATAAGAAAATCAATTTTGGTTCGTAAACTGCTGGTGTATTTTTATCTTTTTTACACGAGACAAAAATAAGTGTGCACAAGACGATTGAAAGCAAGTAGTAATCTTTCATTTGATTGAGTGTTTGAATGTTTAACAAAAATAATAATTCAAAATGAAACTCAAACCTAAAAATTCCACTTCATATTTCTGTCATCCAAAACAGCAAATGAAATTTTCCAAGTTGGGGTTGGTTTGATTGCGTTTCCATCGGACATTACACCATAAATACCAATTCTTAACCTGCGTCTCG
>JBFYPS010000110.1:0-4449 GCA_041303135.1 Crocinitomicaceae bacterium
TGCTATTTCTTCTTGTGACAATCAAAACATTTTTTATTGATTAATCTAACTTTGCTTCAAAAAAATGATTTGCCAAACTTTTAACCACAGAAAAAAACAACAAAAACCATTAAAATCAAAGAACTAACATCAACAAAAGAAATATTTCACTTAAGCTTGGTTGAAATTTCCATTATGAAAGCAGGTTTGAATCATCCGTGATTTCTTTATTGTCAATCACCCGGTTAGCATTCATTGAATCTGCAAAGGTCTGCAAACTCGCCTCGTCGTTGTCAAAATAATCGTAAAAAAAACCAGCATCAATTTTTGCTATTAGTTTGGGGTCAAATGTCTTTTTTACGCGCACATTTTTAATCATGTCCCCGCGAATTACAATTTCGATCTTGCGCCCAGTTCTTCTTGGAAGACCATAAACAGGAATATCCGTATGGCCATTTCCGCCATATTTAGGAAGCAAGAAAACTTTTGCACCGGGTCTAAAAAGCCTTGTTCCTCTTTTAATTTCTTTTTCAACACCAGAATAATGTTTATCAATGATATTTCCGACCAGAATGTATCTAAATTCTTCTAGATCGTGACCAATATTTTCAGAGATACTTATATCTAGATTCAAATCTGCCAATAAAACAAGCTGCTCTTCTTCGGTTAATTCGGCTTTCATGGTACTGTAAAAAATGACCTTTTGTCGATGGCTCAACTTATTCAAAAAAACTTGTTGCAATTCTACAGGAAAAATTTCTTTCAACCCTTTGTAGTATTTCAATTTATTCTTGATATCCATTTTTACCATTTTTAGTTCAGGTTGACAACAAACTGTAGTTAAGCTTCTTTTGATTCGAAATTACTAAAAATCCTGTAAAAAATTGAGCATTATGATTGAACTTATTTTATTTCTGAAGAAATATCTTTTGGAATAAAAAATCCTTTTCGTTTGTTCCATTTTTTGACTAAAATCCAATTAAAATAATCCAAGCCATTGTAAAAAAGAATTTCTTTGATTTTGTCTTTTCGGTAGCTAAATTTCATGAAACAACGACAACTTAATTTGCCAGCTTCATTTGGAGCGCTATAAGAAGCCATTTCTATTCCGGAAATCTTGTCGTTTTGATAATAAAATTCAACAAGGGAAGGACCATCACAATTTGCATCGCAAAAATCACATCCAAAAGTGGGTAAATCAGCAATGTATTCGGCATTTGAATTCATTGTTCTCAAGGAAGTAATTCTGCACAGCGAATCAAACTCGTAAACAAAATTGGTTCCTGCACCATCACCAAATTCCTGCATTTTTGGTGCGCGGTTTCCAGAGCTAATTTCTCCAGTTTGAGTTTCATTGTTGTTTGTCGTTTCATTTAATTCAACTTGCAACCATCTTTTGTAGTCAAAGTTTGTATTCAAAATCAACACCATAGTACTTTTGGGTTCTCCAGAAAAAATCGTGGTATCGACAAAAATGACTTTTTGAAAAATCCTTTGATTGGAATATCCTTCACTGAAAATGATGGAATCTAAGTGATTACTTTCATTGTAGTGGTAGATTGTATTGGTTGCATATTCGTTCGATTTACAATGTCCTGAAATTCCTGAAATTAGACCGTTGGGATTGTATGTTATGTCCAACTTAGAAATAAGTGGTTCAGGCACATCGGAAGATTTTCGATCGTAACAATCTTTTACATCAATCTCCCATTTCTTCAGTTGTTTGTGTTCGTTAAAATCTAAAATATGCGTTATTGTATCAGAAAAAGCCCGATCGATTTGAGTATAAATGATTTGCTTTTCATTCTTTGAAATAATTTTGAATTCTTCCTTTGATTTTTTCTCTAAATCGAGCAAGGTACTTTCGTAATTAAAGGAATTGTATTGGTATTTTTCAAAAATGTCGTTTTTGAAGAGAAAAACTTGAGGCACAAAATCGCTGATGGAAATATCCTCTTGCGCGTGAACTGCTTGTAAGATAAATACTAAAATGATTACAGCGATTTTCTTCATTCAAAAGTTGTTTATTTAAATCATCACAAAAATCCATTTTATTGGAAGTTCAATCTGGTGCTTTCTAGAAAGATTTGATTTTGCCTGCTTCTTATCCCATCGGGGTACAAATTTCAATTAAAAAGCCATCCAAATCTCGCACATAAGCAACAACTTGTCCCCATGGTTTTGTTTTCGGGTTTTCAACAACTGTAGCACCTGCATTGATTGCGGCAGAAAAAGTTTTTGCGACATTATCTGAAGTAAAACCAATTTCAATTCCAAACGGTTTTGCTTTCAAATCGCTTTCTGTAAAACCTGCCGTCAAGTTCGATTTAGCCAATGTTGTTGATGCAAACGAAAGTGTCGTCTCTCCTACCAAAAGCTCCGCATAGTCGTTTTCTGGCGTGATAAATTTTCTGGAAAACCCAAATGCATTTTCATAAAATTCAACCGATTTTGTTACGTTTTGCACGTAAAGAATGGTGTAAGCAAATTTTATCATTGTTTCTTGTTATTTCTATGAATTACATGCTTGTTGAAAAGATGCAATAATACACGATTATTTTTTGTTTTTAACTTTTAAATCCATCTTATTGACAACTTAAATTTTGCTACTTTAACTAAACTGTCCATTTCTCAATGAAGTTTAGGAAGTGGCAAACGATCGATGAAATCTTGAGTTTCTTTTTCGCGAAACATTGTATCAATCCGAACTAGAGAATTTCGATTAAAAATATAAAGTAGAACCAACTCATTGGCTTCAATTCTTGGATCAAACTCATTTATTGTGAAATAATTTGCACATTGTTCGACCGAATCAATAACGGAATCTGTGCTGTCACGAACATAATCGTAATAGCTTTCGCAATGACTATTAACAGTAGATTTGTCCGAGGGAAAATACAATTTGAACCCATCGTATTGAAAGCTTGAATCATTGATTGTCATGCCGCACTGCGAGGAATCCGACCACAGAAAATAAATTTCGCCCAAAGTTTCTTCCTTTTGATTTGAATAAATGTAATACTCATGTGTACTGAAATCGCAAGCAGAAACAGCCAAAATCAATCCGAGATAAAACAGACCATAAAATTTCCAACTTAGTTTCAAAATCTGCTTCATAAAATTTTAGTATTTATATGCTGAGACAAAAGTACGGTTTTAAGTGAATCAATTATTTATCACACTAAAATATTCGCAAACAGAATCATACAGATTTCAATCAGCTTGATAAGTTTTATTTCTCAATAAATCCTGCACCAAAACCATTTCAAACTCTGACTTGATTTCTGCGCAACATTCACGCATTTTTTGTCTTAGAACAGTTGCTGATTCTGGAAGATTATTTCCCGATTTATCGTAAATATCTTTACTTGGCCATTGGGCATAACCGATGTACAAACAGTCGTTTACTTTGTGAAGTCTGGAACCATAACTTCCCTCAAATTCATATATCAGTTGGGTAAGTGCCATCCAATACCTAATGAAATCTTCTTCTTTTCCTTCAACCAACTTGAATGAATAGATGATGGTTAATTTATTGTCGCTGTTCATATTAAATCAATTTCCAAGGTGGATTTAATCTGTTATTTCCTGCATAATACAAAATCAAATGATTTCCGTCGAGGTCCTTCAAATGGGCTTCTCGCCACAACCAAACTTTGTCATTGGGCATTTCATCAAAATGAATTCCTTTCAATGTTAATTCTTGAACCCATTGATCAAGGTCCTCATTTTCAAAATAAATGTGAATTCCATTTCCTCCTGAAAATTGCTCAACTTGTTGAATTGAAAACGTTGAATTTCCATCAGGACATACAAATCTTGCATAATGAGGCGATTTCACAATGAGTTTCAATCCCAAAGTTTGGTAAAAAGGAATTGCTCTTTCGAGATTTGAGGATGATATGGTGACTTGATTTAAGTTCATTTTTTCAATTAATTTCCATTTTTTGTGTTATCCAACATTCCAATTTGTAAAGTATTGAATTAGCTCAATTTGTTTTTTGTAGACTTTCCAGTCAATTTCATCATTTTTCTGTTTAGTTTCTAATTGAATAAGTGAAATGATAAGTTGTTTTTCTTTTTTCAATGACCTGATAAAATATTTTACCCTTCGCTTGTCAAATTTCTCAGCTTCGATTGCTGGTAGTTTGTACTTTTTTTTAGGGTTGTATTTCAAATTTTCAGAATAATGAACACTTCCCATACCTAGCAAAAAATCATAGTTAGGGTCATAACTTCGTTCAACAGCTTGAGCAACAAATAATGGATGAATTTTTAAAGAACTCATTCCTAAAAAAACAAAGTTGATTAACATTGAATCCGAACGTTCCAAGTGATGCCAAAGAAAACCATTTCCTTTTCGCGAATTTTGAAATCTGCAGCCTCTGTTCCAATTTGGATTGGAAAAAATAGCTAATTTCTTCATGCATATTTCATTGTATTTATATGAAACTATATAGCCTTTAAAAT
>JBFYPS010000111.1:0-8151 GCA_041303135.1 Crocinitomicaceae bacterium
AAAATGAGATGTCGATTCATTTTTTTCTAGGTCCAAAATTTAATTCTGCGAAACTTTCCATTTCAGCGGAAGATTTACAATTTTATCGAAAAATTAATACAATTAATGAAAAATTAATCAATAACTTAGATTTCAATCCAAATGAAATTTCCAATTTATTAGAAAAAATGCAACAAAGTTTGGAGAATAATGGCTATCCATTTGCAGCAGTTTCTTTAACTGAAATTAAAATTGATAGTCTAAATCTTCTTGCTCAAATAAAAATTGTAAAAGGTCAAAGTGTTCGGTGGACAAAAATCAACTTAAAAGGGGAAAATTTATCAACTAGTAAACTAATCGGTTCATACATTCATATCAAAACAGGAGATTTGTTCAATCAATCAGATGTACAACTAATTAGTGATAGATTAAAGCAAATAAGTTTTTTGGAGGAAATAAAACCTGCTGAAATATTATTCACAAAGGAAGGTGCGGAATTATTTCTTTATCTCAAATCAAAACCAGTAAGTTTAGCAAATGGTGTAATCGGACTTCAACCAAATCAAAACTCCACTAAAGTTACGCTTACGGGTGACATAAGATTAAAATTGGTCAACGTGCTAAAAAGGGCCGAAATGATAGATTTAAATTGGAAAAGCTTACAGGCACAAACGCAATCGCTAAAGGCACAGCTAAATGTTCCCAATCTTTTTAAATCACCCTTCGGAATTGATGGTCAATTTCAACTTTACAAAAGAGATTCTTCTTTCTTAGAACTTAAATCCACAGCAGGAATTCAATATGCACTTAACAATGGAAGTTATTTAAAAGCATTTTACAGAAACAATTCCTCTTCCGTTTTGCGTGGAGGAAAAAATAATCCTACATTTTCAAAATTAGGAACAGTACAAACAAATGCTTATGGATTGGCACTTTTTAAGCAAAATCTAGATTATTTGCCTAATCCAAAGCAGGGAATTTCACTTTTGCTCGATGTCTCAGTAGGATTGAGAAAATCAAAAGCAAATGATACTTCACAGGTAATCAAAAACACTACTTATAGAGGTGAAATCCAATTAAATTGGTTTATTCCCCTTGCAAAAAGGCATGTTTTAAGATTGGCGAATCAATCAGAATTTTACATGGCGCCTACATTTTATCAAAATGAAGCTTTTCGATTTGGAGGACAAATTTCTCAACGAGGATTTAACGAAGAAGAACTTCGGGCAACTACAAGAACCATGTTTTCCATTGAATATAGATTTTTAGTAGATCGAAATTCATTTGCCTTTCTGTTTTTTGACCAGAGTTGGTACGAAAATCGAACTACCAATTACTACCAAGATCATCCTCTAGGGTTTGGCACAGGATTTTCATTTGGTACAAAAATCGGAACTTTTTCAATTTCCTATGCACTTGGAAAGCAATTTGGTAATCCAATTTTAATCAAAGATGGAAAAATCCATTTCGGTTATATTGCTTATTTTTAATCTCATTTCATCTCCTAAACTTAAAATGATGATTTTAACCAAGTCAAAATTTATGAATCGATTTCTACGCTTAATTTCTGTCATTCTTCTAGTTACATCTTGCAGTACTGAAAAAGAAACTTTGGATGGTTATGCGCATTTGAAACCAATACCAATTGCAAAATTAAAATACAGTGAAGAATTAACCTTTGATTTCAGACTTTATGAACAAAATGATTCATTAGCCAAACTTTATTTTGACATTCAAAATGATCATTTGCTTTCAAAAAGAGATTCATTGGAGCAATGGACTAAAAAAGCTTCATTGGAAATCTCGGTGCGCAAAAATGCATTAAATAAGGAGGTAATCACCAAACTAGAAAAAAAATGGCTTGTGGGTGAAAATGAAAACTTTACGGACAGCTTGGTGTTTTCAATTCCAAAAAGAGAAGATCTTTATTTCTCAACCTTATTTTCTGACCTAAATAAACTTGTGTATTTCGAAAATCAAAATTGGTGGCTTCGGAAAAAGTCATTTATCCCAGAACAATTTATTTTAGTCAATTCAAAAACCAAAAAACCAATAGTAAAACATTTCATTTTACAAGATTCATTAATTATCAAGAGTGATGTTCATGCAGGTAAAAAAGTCACAATTAAACAATATAAAAATCTTGCTAAACCTGCATCTGCACCTTTTTCTATGATAAATTTAGAACCTGATTATAACAAGGTAGATACATCTTTCACTGCCAGTTTTACTAATAATTGTTTGCAAGTTCCATCTTTGAATTGTTTCAATATCGTTTCTTTGGGAAATGACAAATCAGAATCAATAGGTTTTTTCACTTATAATCAAAATGAATTGGCGCAAGCTTGCAAATGCTTGACCTATATCTGTAGCGCTGAAGAAATGGAAAAATTCAATAATCCTATGCAGCAAGAGTCATTTTTTGAACAGTTTTGGTTAAAGGCAGCTAGAAATGACAAAGTAAAAGCCAACTTTCTAAAAAAAGAATTCTTAAGAAGAATACAATTCGCGAACCAAAATTTTAGTTCTTATAAACTTGGCTCATTAACAGATTTGGGAATGATATACATCGTTTACGGTGATCCAACTAAAATCGAAAAAGATGGATTTCAACAAAACTGGTACTATGCATTTCAAAATGGCGAACAAACACGCTTCACGTTCATGAGCGATCAAACCAACATAGTTCCCAATAATTATTTCCTAGAAAGAGGACCAAACTATCGCAGCTCATATTTTCTGGCTGTTGAAAATTGGAGAAGTGGGATGTTGGATGATTAGATTATTGGACATTTGCATTCACTTCGTGGCTGACTTCGTCGGTGTTAGATTTTTGGAATGTTCAATTGTTGGATTGTTTGAAATCCAAATGTCCAATAATCCAAAGATCAAAAAAGTCCTTGTATTCAGTTGATTTCATCCTAATTTCAACACAATTCCAAATGTGGAACTAAAAATCCACTTTCGCACGGTTTGAGGTGGTCTTGAATCAAAGTTATTGCTGAATTCGACCTTGAAATCTACTTTTTTCTTTAATTTGAAAAGGAATGTATATTGGCCTGAAAGTCTATAATCTTTGAAATTTTGGACATTTGCTTGATAATAAGTCACTGCGGTAAATGCATACGTAGGCTTATTGATAAACCATGAAAAATAATTGCTCCAACGAACATCGTGGTTATATTCTGTAAAGGGCTGAATTTCTTCGTATTCAAAAAAGAAGGAACTTCCCGTAAATAATCGGACGTCTTTTTTGTCATAAATTTTCCATCTCAATCCAGTGCCTGCCAAGGAACGATTTCTTTGTAAAAGCAATTGATTGTACTGCATTTGAAGATAACTTTCCCATTTCCAAGGGCCATTTTTAATTCGATAAGCATAACGCAAATGTGACATACCTCGATTAGCATAAACTACATCACCTTTAGAATAGCCAAAATCATTCAATAACAATAGAAAATGCTTTCGGGTTTTGTATTGAGCCAAGGTTCTGAAATTCAAACTTAGTAACAAATCTCTTGTTTGCTGCGCAGAAAATGAAACATCAACAGTACCACTCCAACCCAAAGTATCATCGTATATTCTTTTATTCTCAATATTGACTACTTGAGCAGTAATCTGAAAATGCAAAATCATCAAAAAAAAGCCTAAAACGAATTTCATAAATTACCGAAACTTTTTATTTTGGTGCAATTTTGTAAAGATATAATCCCACAATTCCAAAAAGAAAATTGGGAAGCCAAACAGCAAGCATGGCAGGAAAACCTACGTTAATAGCGGCAACGGTAGTAATTTTCATTGCAAAAATATAGATAAAAACAAATCCCAAACCGATGGCGATGTTTACTCCAATTCCACCTCTTGACTTTCTGCTAGAAACCGCAACACCAATTAATGTCAAAACATAGGTTGCGAAAGGATAAGAAGTTCTACGATACAATTCAATTTCATATGTTGGAATATTTCCAGCTCCTTTGTCTTTTTCCTTTTGAATAAATTCTTTAAGTTCAGAATAACTCATTGTTTCAGCATAATTGTCTCGAATGGCAATGTCTTCAATTTTGAAATTGAAAACGGTATCCATCTTCACTCCTGCTTTCAAATCATCTTTCAAAACTTGCTTATCCTGCACCTCATTGTTTGGATTTATTTTTCGAACATAATAGTTATTCAAAATCCACTTTTTAGTTTTCGGTATATTGGTTGCTGATTTTGCAAACAAATAAGACTTTAATTTTCTGCCCTCCGTCCATTTTTCAATCTTCAATCCATAAACAATTCCGTCATCGCTGGCATAATTATCAAAGTAAACAAATACATTACCAGGAAATTCTGCGTGATAATTGGTGACTACAATCCTATCTCGATAATATTTTTCCTCAAAATCTAATCTTTTTTGGTTTGAAATTGGGACAATAAAATGATTTAGCCAAAGTGACAGCAGCATTAAAATTGTTGCCGAAATCATATATGGTCGCATAATTCGCGTAAACGGTCTGCCACTAAACATCATCGGAATAATCTCAGAATCTTGCGCCATTTTTGCAGTGAACCAAATCACTGAAACAAAAATGATCATCGAAGAAAAAGTATTTCCGTAAAAAATTAAAAAATTGACATAATAACCACCAAAAATCTCTAAAAGGGGCGCTTTATTATCTATCAGTTCGCTCAATTTTTCAGATATATCAAAAACGATGGCAAGTAACATGATTACTCCCAACATGAAAAAGAAAGTCGTTAAAAACTTCCTAATGATATATATGTCAAACTTTTTAAGCATCTGTTTATAAACGAATTCCTAATTTTTTAACTTGAATTTCTTTCCACTCGCTGAAAGTTCCATCCAAAATTCGTCGACGAGCTTCTTTCATCAACGCTAAATAAAAACCTAAATTATGAATCGTTGCGATTTGAATTCCTAAATTTTCTTTTGACTTAATCAAATGACGCAGATAAGCTTTTGAATACACTTTATCAACAAAAGTTGTTCCATTTGGATCCAACATAGAAAAATCTTTCGTCCATTTTTCGTTTTTAATATTGATAGTCCCTTCCGAAGTAAACAACATGCCATGACGTGCATTTCTGGAAGGCATCACACAATCAAACATATCAACTCCCAAAGCAATGCATTCCAATAAATTTACAGGTGTTCCTACTCCCATTAAATAGCGTGGCTTTTCTTTTGGTAAAATATTGCAAACCAAATCTGTCATTTCATACAAATCTTCGTCAGGTTCACCCACCGAAAGACCTCCAATTGCATTCCCTAAACTTGGATAAGCTGCAATCGTTTCAGCTGATTCAGTTCTTAAATCTTTATAAGTACTCCCTTGAACAATGGGGAAAAGTGCTTGTTCATAGCCGTACAAGGGTTCTGTTTTTTCCATTTGATCAAAACAACGTTTCAACCAGCGGTGAGTCATGTGCATAGAACGTTTTGCATATCCATAATCACAAGGAAAAGGGGTGCATTCATCAAAAGCCATGATAATATCCCCACCAATTACTCTTTGAATATCAATTGCTCTCTCTGGAGAGAAAAAATGATAACTTCCATCATGAAAAGATTGAAACTTAACTCCTTCCTCAGAAATTTTCCTTGCACCTGAAAGCGAATACACTTGATATCCACCACTATCGGTCAAAATTGGTCCTTCCCAACCATTGAATTTATGTAATCCGCCAGCACCTTGAAGAACTTCTAATCCAGGTTTGAGATACAAATGATAAGTATTTCCCAAAATAATTTGAGCCTCAATCTCGTTTTTTAATTCATGCTGATGAACGCCTTTCACAGAACCTGCTGTTCCAACAGGCATAAATATTGGAGTTTCAATCACTCCATGGTCTGTGTGCAAGCTTCCTGCCCGCGCTTTTGTCTTTGTATCTGTATAATGTAAATCGAAGTGCATATCTTTGTTGAAAAATAAACCGTGCAAAGATAGTTGTATTTAGCTAAGTGTCCCATCTTTGCACAAAAGGAAATTGTAAATGGAGTTTTTACCTGATTTTAACGTTAGCATTGTATTTTATTTGTTTATTGCTTTTGCTAGTTTAGCGTTCCTCCAATTGCTTTATGTCCTGATAATTCATGCTCGTTTTGCATTTTATAACAGCAAAAAAAGTTTTAAAAATGAAACACAACCTCCAGTTAGTGTAATTATTGCAGCTAGAAATGAATCGGACAATTTATACCTAAATTTACCTCTAGTCCTACAACAGAAATATCCAAACTTTGAAGTAATTGTAGTCAACCACCAGTCGATTGATGAATCTTACCATATTTTGAACGCCTATAAAATGCAATTTCCCAATTTAAGAGTGGTTGAAGTTGAACCAAGCAGACATCTTGGAAACGGAAAGAAACTGCCACTTACATTGGGAATTAAAGCTGCCAAAAATGAACATTTAATATTTACTGACGCTGATTGTCAACCTAAGAGTAACTTGTGGTTGCAGGGAATGATGTCTAAATTTTCAGATGAAAAACAAATTGTGATTGGCTACGGTCCCTATCAAACAGAAAAAGGTCTTCTAAATAAAATTATACGCTTAGATACAGCATTTATTGCCATGAACTACTTCTCTTTTGCACTTGCCAAAATGCCATACATGGCCGTTGGACGAAATATGGCATATACAAAAAAAACTTTTGAATCAGTTCATGGATTTAAGTCGCATTACTCCATTCATTCTGGGGACGATGATTTGTTCATACAAGAGGCAGCAAAAAATAGAAACTACAATATTCAGGTTGAGAAAGATACATTTTGTTATTCAAAAGCCAAAACAACTTGGAAAACTTGGTCTCAACAAAAATCTAGACACTACAGTACGGCAGGACATTACAATGTTATTAAAAAATCATTGTTAGGAATGTATCCATTGACGCTGTTAATGTTATGGATTTCCTTTGTTATTTTGATGTTTGATTCAGAATATAGATGGATCACGTTGGCATGTTTTGGTTTTGTAATAGGAATGAAATGGTGGATTCAAGGAATGTGTTTTGCTAAATTAAAAGCCAAAAGCTTTATAGCATTGTTGCCATTCTTGGATTTATTCTATGCGATTCTAGTACCAAGCATGTTTTATACTGCAGAAAAATCGACAACATCGACATGGAAATAGGTGAACATTTATCAGACAAAGCGAAACACGATTTAGTGCTTGTTGAAGCAGCTAAAAACGGAAGTCAAGCAGCTTTTAGCGAACTGATGGAACGCTACAGAGAATCTATTTATTTCACCATGTTCAAAATGGTCAAAAACACTGATGATGCAGATGATTTAACTATAGAAGCTTTTGGTAAAGCATTTAATCGCTTGGATCAATATTCTCCAAGTTTTGCCTTTAGCACTTGGTTATTCAAAATAGCTTCTAACAATTGTATCGATTTTATTCGCAAAAAAAGAATCAAAGTAACTTCCATGGATACTGGATTTACGAGAGAAAGTGGAGAAATTATTTATTTTGACGCAAAATCTTCTACGCAAAATCCAGAAGAAGCAATCATTCAAAGTCAAAAAGTGAAAATGATGCGCAATTTGGTTAGTAAGCTCAAACCACGCTACCGAGAATTGGTAGAATTGCGTTATTTTGAGGAATTAAGCTACGAAGAAATTGCTGAAACCTTAAATTTACCATTGGGAACAGTCAAAGCACAATTGTTTCGTGCCCGCGATTTCTTGGCGAATATGATTGAAAATACGAAAGACACTATCTGATTTATTATTTCTGATAATTTTAAAGCTTCAATTTTTGAAGCTTTTTTTGTTTAAAGCAATTTTTAACCCTTTTGATAAGCAATTATAACTATTTCTTGAGTTTGATTGATTGTTTTGGAACATAAAATACCACCCATACTAAGCGCCTAGAATCGTTTAAAATATTTTACAATCAAATAAAAATTGAATACAGCAATTTCAGATCTTTAAAAATCACCAGTAAGAAACGATAAAAAAGGAGCCATTTTGGCAACAAAAATTCAATTAAAATAGAAAAATAAACTTTATAATTAAATCTAGAATAAGATAAATTTTGTTCATAATAGCTTACTATCAAGTTATAAAATACAACAAAAAATCTAAACAAATAACTTTAATAATCTCAGTAATTTGACTAGAAAATAAAGCCATTATTTATATTATAAAATATATATAAAAG
>JBFYPS010000112.1:0-3139 GCA_041303135.1 Crocinitomicaceae bacterium
ATTATAAATATATAACGACAAAAGTGGCATCAAATTTTTAAATTCGCCTAAAAATTAATTTATGGACAAAATGACTGTTTTAAACGAAAATTCGCTGGCGTTTTTGGAAAAATACCTTAACAATCCTTCGCCAACAGGCTACGAAGCCAACGGACAAAAAATTTGGATGGATTATTTGAAACCCTACGTCGATACTTTTATGACCGACACTTACGGCACGGCGGTTGGCATCATCAACCCTGATGCGGCTTTTAAAGTGGTGATTGAGGGTCATTCGGACGAAATTTCTTGGTATGTGAACTACATTACCGACGATGGTTTGATTTACGTAATCAGAAACGGTGGTTCGGACCATCAAATTGCTCCGTCAAAACGTGTGAACATTCATACGAAAAATGGCATTGTGAAAGGTGTTTTTGGCTGGCCTGCTATTCATACGCGCAATCGAGGCAAAGAAGAAAACCCAAAAATCGAGAATTTATTCATTGATTTGGGTTGCGAAACGAAGGAAGAAGTAGAGAAAATGGGCGTTCATGTGGGTTGTGTGATTACCTATCCAGACGAGTTCATGGTTTTGAACGATAATAAATTCGTTTGCAGAGCTTTAGACAACAGAATGGGCGGATTTATGATTGCAGAAGTCGCTCGTTTGTTGCACGAAAACAACAAAAAATTGCCTTTCGGATTGTATATTACAAATGCGGTTCAAGAAGAAGTGGGCTTGCGAGGCGCCGAAATGATTACGCAAACCATCAAACCCAACATGGCCATTATTACAGATGTTTGTCACGACAGCACCACGCCAATGATTGACAAAAAGATTGAAGGCGAAACCAAAATCGGCAAAGGTCCAGTAATTACGTATGCACCGGCAGTTCAAAATAATTTGCGCGAATTGATCATCAACACAGCCGTTGAAAACAATATTCCGTTTCAAAGATTGGCATCGTCGAGAATCACGGGTACTGATACCGATGCTTTTGCTTATAGCAACGGTGGCGTGGCTTCGGCGTTGATTTCGTTGCCTTTGCGCTACATGCACACGACGGTGGAAATGGTGCACAGAGACGATGTAGAAAACGTGATTCGATTGATTTATGAAAGTTTACTGAAAATCGAAAACAACCATAATTTCTCCTATTTCGGTTAATTTTTAAAAGAGAAAGATTTTTTCGAGAAGCTATCTCCCGCCTTTCGCTTCAATCTTTTTCATGAAAGTCTTTTTTTCTAAGGGCTGGCAAGAGCTTCCGTTGGTCGCTTTGCCAGCCCAAGAAAAAATAGACTTTCATTTCAAAAGGATTTCCGCTACAGTCGGGGCTACGAAAGCGGTGTTTCAAAAGAAAATTTGTACATCAATTTACTGCACCACAATTTGTTTTGTAATCAAATGATGTTCAGAAATCAATTGAATAAAATAAGTGCCTTTTGTTAATTTAGAAAGACTGATTTGTGTGTCAAGTGTGATTTCGTTATAGGGTTTTTCAAGCACTTTTTTTCCATTTACATCATAAACCCTCACGATTACAGGTTCGGCAACAATCGAGTTTAATTTTACAAAACCCTCAGTGCTTGGATTGGGATAAAAATAAATTGTTGCAGCATTGTTTGCAAAATTTGAGTTGCTCAAACTAGAAGTTGCCACCGCAGAACGCCAAATGCCACGACCATAAGTTGACACAATGACATGATTTTCAACGGTATTGATTTCAATATCAGTAATGGTTGTATTGGGCAAACCATTGCTGTGAAGTTGCCAAGAATTGCTTAAATCATCCAAAACATAAACCGCTTTTGCAAGTGCCACATAAATCGTGTTGTTTGCACTTGCAGACTGATGAATGATGTCAATTTTTCTAGAAGATGGCAAATTAAAAGTAATATCACTCCAATTCAAACCACCGTCGGTAGATTTAAACACTTGAGAATCTTTCGTAACATATAAAATCTGTGGATTTTGATGATTGAAAGCAAAGTTGGAAATGTCGCCAAAACCAGGCAGAAAGAGCTCGTCGAATTCTAAAGGGAAATTTCCATTGGATAAAAAGAGACGATTTTCGGAAGAAAATAGCACGCGATTGTCGTTGGAAGGATCAACTTTGATTTGATCAATATTCTGGTTCGTAAACGGAAAATCTATGGCAGCTTCCCATTGATAAGTATTCATATTGAGCGAATAAAGCATATCGAAACCCGCATATAATTTACCACTGGCACCAAATTCTAAAGGAGTAATCCAATTGCCGTAGATTTCGTTGGGCGAACCTACCACATAGTTTCCATTTGGAATTTGATTGTTAGTGGTGGCATAAAGTCCTAAACCAAATTGAATAAAACTGCCACTGTAGTTTTCAGTTGGATGGATGGCTGCGTCCATTCCGTCGGCGCCATGATAGTTATACCATTGATTTTCATAATATTGATAGCCACCATTATCTTGCAAACCACCTACAATATTCGTTCCTGCAGCTTGTTTGACATCGATTCTATAAAATTGTCCAATGGCAACTCCGTTCTTCGTTTTATCGACAAAACTACTGCCGTAATCTTCTGAAATATAAATTCCCCCATCGGTACCAGCATATAATTTTCCGTTGAAAAATTTCAAATCGTGAATGTCTGCATGCGTATAAGATGGTGCATCGGGCGAAAACCATTCGTTCACTTGATAAAAACTCTGACCACCATCGGCGGAAGCCCAAACATTCAAACAACCTGTATAAATCATGTCTGCATATTCATCAGATACCGTCAAAGCCAAATCAAACCATGCTTGTTGACTTTCGTAGATATTTGTTTCGTTGTTTCGCAATGTAAAACTTGCACCACTATTGGTTGAGCGAAACAAACCTTGAAAAGTATCATCATTATTCGAAACCAAAACGTATAAATATTCAGCATTGGCGGGAGTAACAGCAATGGCAGTTCGTCCAGCATTGTTGTATGTTTCGATGGTTGTAAAAGTATCGCCACCGTTCACAGATTTTTTTAAATAAACTTGGCTCGTATTGTAGTTATTTTCTACCAAGTAAATCACATCTGGATTGTTAGGCTTGAGGCGCATTTCTTTGCAAATTCCACCATTTTTCAAACTCCAAGTTTGACCACCATTGGTCGATTTGTAAAAACCTTGACTGCTCAC
>JBFYPS010000113.1:0-5060 GCA_041303135.1 Crocinitomicaceae bacterium
TTCATTAAGTTTATTCCAAGGGAAAATAATCAGTGCTAAAAACCCAGTAAAATCTGGCGATATAATTGAAACCGTCACTTTTGAAAATCGAATCACGAGTGAAGTAACAGCAATCAAAAAAGAAGAAAATGAGTGAAGAAATAAAATATACTGATGCTTTCGAAGAATTGCAACAAATCGTGCTTGAAATCGAAGAAGGAGAAATCACCGTGGATGAATTGGCTGTCAAAGTCAAACGTGCGGCACAATTGATTAAAGTTTGCAAAAATAAATTGGCAACGACAGAAGAAGATGTCAATGAAATTTTGAAAGAATTAGAAGGAGAATAAGAAACTTTTTGGTCTTAATTTTTGACTTATTCCAATTATTCCTAACTTCGTAGCGATGAGTGCAAGTGCAGAAAAGTATAATCAACGTGGATTAAGAACAAGTTATGTTTCAACTGTGATAGGAATATCACTGGTTTTATTCATGATTGGCTTGGTTTTAGGTGGCGTTTTAGCGCTAAATTCTGTGCAAACGCAAGCAAAAGAAAACCTGCAAGGCGATTTGTTTTTCAACGCTGAAATGAACGAGGCAGATATCAAACAAATCGAACAAGAATTGAAAACTTGGCCCGAATTCAAAGAAGTTTATTTCGTTTCACCAGAAAGAGCAATGGAAGAATTCAGTGGTTTGAATAATGACACCAAAGAAATTGAAAATATTTTTGAAGGAGAAAATTTTTTCCCACCAAACATTGGTTACAAGCCCAAAGCTGAGTTCGCCAACAAAGAAGGAATGAAAGCGTTGAAAACGAAATTGATCAATGCTTATCCTGAAGAAATTGATGAGGTAAATTATGATGAAGCGAGCGTTGAAAACGTGAATTTAGGATTTCGTCAGTTTGCGGTATTGATTTTATTGGTTGCAGTTTTATTGATTATCGTTGCAGTTGCCATGATTAACAATACAATTCGTTTGGCACTTTATTCAAAAAGATTTACGATTAAAACAATGCAATTGGTTGGTGCAACTTCTGGTTTCATCAGAAAACCATTTTTATTTCAAGCCATTTTGCAAGGATTGATTTCCGCCATAATTGGAATGGCTTTGTTGATGTCGCTTTTTTATGCTTTAGATAATATTCTTAAAACCATCGAAATTGGATTCGAATTTAATACCTTCTTGATACTATTTTTAGCGATTTTGAGTTTAGGTATTATCATCACTTGGATTTCAACGTGGTTTGCGCTCAATAAATATTTGCGCATGAAATTAGATGATCTTTATTAATCTTATTTTAGAAAAATATTTAATCAAAATTAAGTTTCAAAAATGAAAAATAACATGTTTGCTTTCGGAAAAGAAAATTACAGAATCTTATTGATTGGATTGGTAATCAATGTAATTGGTTTTGTATTGATGATTGGCGGTGGATCAGAAGATCCAAATAAATTTGATGCAGCTGAACTTTTTAGTCCTGTGAGATTGACAGTTTCTCCGATACTAATTGTTGCTGGTTATGTTGTCATGATTTATGCAATTATGAAAAAACCAAAATCTGATAGTACAGAAATTACCAAAGATTAAATCTAAGAAAAGACAATTTAATTGTCACTCATTCAATATTTTATATGGGAATTATAGAAGCCATTATCCTAGCCATCGTTGAAGGCCTAACGGAGTTTTTACCAGTTTCTTCTACTGGTCACATGATTATCGCATCTTCAATGATGGGTATCGCAACAGAAGATTTCGTGAAACTTTTTACCATTGTAATTCAATTGGGGGCAATACTTTCTGTGCTTGTTTTGTATTTCAAAAGGTTTTTTCAATCGGTTAATTTTTATTTGAAATTGATTGTTGCTTTCATTCCAGCAGCAGTTTTCGGCGTTCTTTTAAGCGATAAAATTGACCAATTGATGGAAAGTCCTTTAGCTGTAGCAATTTCGCTTCTAGTTGGAGGTGTAATATTATTGTTTGTAGATAAATGGTTCAATCGTCCAACGGTGCATGAAGAAGAAAATATTGATTTTTTGACTGCTTTTAAAATTGGATTGTTTCAATGCATCGCGATGATTCCTGGAGTTTCTCGTTCTGGTGCTACAATTGTTGGAGGGATGAGTCAGAAGTTAAGCAGAAAAGTGGCAGCAGAATTTTCATTTTTCTTGGCAGTTCCAACGATGTTGGCAGCAACAGGAAAGAAATTGTACGACTTTTTAAAAGAAGGAAATACATTTACTTCTGAAGAAATCAAGATTTTAGCTATTGGAAATGTTGTCGCATTTGTTGTGGCGCTTTTGGCAATTAAAACTTTCATTGGATTTTTGAATAAAAATGGATTCAAAATTTTTGGATGGTATAGAATTGTTGTTGGCTTAGCGATTATCATTTTGTTAGCAGTTGGCTACGAATTGAAGGTAGTTTAAATCGCCTTATTTCCCTAAATTTCTCACTCACTTTTTATCATGATAGATTTTCAAGAAGGATTCACCATGTTGGTTGATAAACCTTACAAATGGACTTCCTTCGACGCAGTAAATAAACTTCGCTGGAATATCAAGCAAAAACTTGGTGTTAAGAAAATCAAAGTTGGTCATGCTGGTACTTTAGATCCACTTGCTACAGGTTTACTCGTTATTTGTACGGGCAAAAACACCAAATTGATAGAATCTTTCACTGCCGATGAAAAATCTTATACTGGAACTTTTTTAGTCGGTAAAACTACGCCTTCTTATGATTTGGAATCTGAATATGATAAGGAATATCCAACAGAACATATTACAGATGAACTGATTGAAAATGTGCGTTTGTCAATGATTGGTGTTCAACAGCAAGTTCCGCCGATTTTTTCTGCCAAACAAGTTGATGGACAAAGAGCTTACGATTTAGCAAGAGCAGGCAAAACAGTTGAATTGAAAGCAAATACAGTGGAAATTATAGATTTTCAAATCACAGCAAATAGATTTCCTGAAGTTGACTTTTTTATTAAATGTAGTAAAGGAACATATATTCGTTCAATAGCACGTGATTTTGGATTGGCTTTGGGCAGTGGTGCAACGATGATTGCTTTGAGACGAACTGCTTCTGGAAATTTTAAAATCGAAGATTCAAAAACAGTGGACGAGTGGCTAGAATTAATTAAGGATGACAATTAATTTTAAGTTCTTTTATTGTGCTTCTTCGTCCGTAAATGTTTTCAGTGTTTTGTGAATATGAGAAACGCTGCAATTGTATTTCGTTGCCAATTGTTGTAAAGTAAAACCTTTTTCATCTCTCAAGTATTTGATTCTCTTTTTCTTTCCGAAATCTAATGGATCAGGTCTTCCCATGGATTTGTTTCCTCCTTTTGGGCCGTATTTCAATCTTCTTTTTTGCCAAAGTGTTGAATTATCCCTTTTCCCAGTTTCAAATCCTATGCGAATAGATTCACTGTATGAACTCCATCTCAAATTATCTACATGATTGTTGGAGATGTCACCATCAATGTGAATGACAATTTTTTGCTTTCTTGGTTGCGCATTCTTTAAAAATGCAAGCGCAAGCGCTTTATGCGGATAAACAGTATTGCGCTTTCCTTTATTGTCAATTAAATCAGTCATCAAAAACCCATTAATTGGATGTTTTCTAAGCTTTTTTAGCTTGGCTTTTAATTCAATTGTTCGTCCTGATTTATATTTTTTTGTTCTTTCGATTGAACGTATTTCTCCGAAATTAGAAATTTCATAATCTGAGTATCCGGGTATCGTTTTCCATTCTAGTGACATGTAATCTAACTCTTTATTTAAAGTAACATTTAACTACACCTTTTGTTTATTTTAATCTTTAAAAAAATAATATTATTTAATTAAAGTGTGAAAATAATAACTAAATCGACATATTGTTAATTTAGTGAAAAATAAATGTCATTTCTGTTTATTTAGGAAGATTAAAATTAATTTTAGTACGATTGTAACTTTTTCCAATTTCAAAAGTCTTAACCCTTGAAAACAAATTAATGAACTCAAAGGATTATAATATTGCTGTAGATACATATTCAGACAATGTGTATCGTTTTGTTTTGAAACATCTTAAAAATGAGATGTCTGCAAAAGATATTGTGCAAGACACATTCCTTAAAGTTTGGTTGAAACATGAAGAAATTCAAGCTGAAAAAGTAAAATCTTATTTATTTACCACAGCTTACCATTGTATTATAGATTGGATTAACAAAGAGAAAAGAAATGGAGATTTTGAAAAAGTTTCCGAAAATTTAGCAAGTCCTAAAAAATTGGAGTTTGACGTTTCAGATATTTTAGAGGAAGCTTTAAATAGATTGCCAGAAATTCAAAAAACTGTTGTTTTATTGAGAGATTATGAAGGTTACAATTACGCAGAGATTGCAGAAATTACCAAATTGAATGAATCTCAAGTAAAAGTTTATATTTTTAGAGCCCGACAGGCGCTCAAAGTTTATTTAAAGTCAAGAGAATTAGTCGCATGAGTGAATTAATTAACATAGATAATTATGAATCATTTTATTTGGATTTCTTGGAAGGAAATCTAAATGAAAATGATTGTGCGCTATTATTGGCCTTTCTTGATTTGAATCCTGATTTGAAAATAGAAGATTCAGAATTGATATCAATTTATGCACACGATTCAAATCAATTAGATGATTTGACAAAATCGCTTTTGAAATTTCCTGGATTAGATGAAAAAATTACAATCAATAACATCGAATACTTTTTGATTGCTGCAGTTGAAAATCAACTTTCGGATGATAAACAAGGTGAATTGCAAGCGTTTTTAGCTATAAACACTACTTTTTTGGTTGATTTAGATTACTACAAAAAAAGTTATTTAAACGCAGATACTGCAATCATTTTCAATGAGAAAAGCAAATTGAAAAAAGGAATTATTATTCCAATGTATGCGCGTTTTCTAGCAGCTGCGGCAGGAATAGCATTACTTTTTAGTTTGCTGAACTTGAATTCTTCAGAATCAACACCGAATGTTGCAATTTTAAAGAAAAAAGTTGATAAAGAAGTTCCAACGCATAAACTGAATGTGCAATCTACTCCAATTCAAATGGCAAG
>JBFYPS010000114.1:0-19118 GCA_041303135.1 Crocinitomicaceae bacterium
GAGCACGATTTGGAATCAATGCAAGACTTCAATATTATGATTCCAAAACATTGACAGCCATAGTTGAACGTTCTTCCGATTTATTGGGAATTCCAATTAAAGAAGATGCTGCCTATCAAATTGCGAGTAGAAGTAGAGGTACACCAAGAATTGCAAATGCATTGCTTAGGCGTGTGAGAGATTTCGCTCAAATCAAAGGAAATGGTACTATCGATGTTGAAATCACAAATATTGCGCTTGAAGCCTTAAATGTTGACAAATATGGATTAGACGAAATGGATAACCGTGTATTAAAGGCAATTATTGACAAATTCAATGGTGGTCCAGTAGGTTTGACAACAATTGCTACCGCTATTGGAGAAAATGCAGGTACTTTAGAAGAGGTTTATGAACCATTTTTAATTCAAGAAGGTTTCCTAATCAGAACGCAACGTGGGAGAAAAGCCACAGAAAAGGCTTACAAACATTTAGGTAAAGATTTAGGCTATTTCCAAGGTGGTTTGTTTTAATGAAAAATAAAGTTTCCAAAAATACAGCAATAGTTAAGCGCATAGCGAATGATTTGGGATTTCAGTTTTGTGGCATTTCTAAAGCTGAATTTTTAGAGCAAGATGCCGTTCGATTAGAGTCATGGCTTAAAAATGGTTTTCATGGTGAAATGAAATACATGGAAAATCATTTTGATAAACGATTAAATCCAACTTTATTGGTCGAAGGTTCAAAATGTGTGGTTTCATTGCTCTTGAATTATTATCCATCCCAAAAGCAAAATCCATCCTCGTTCAAGATTTCTAAATATGCTTATGGTCAAGATTATCATTTGGTAATTAAAGATAAGCTAAAACAGTTTTATCAAAGGATCAATGAGGAAATTGGTCAAGTTGAAGGTCGTTCTTTTGTGGATTCTGCACCAGTGATGGACAAAGTTTGGGCTCAAAAAAGTGGTCTTGGTTGGATGGGAAAAAATGGAAATATTATTCATCCAAAAAGAGGTTCTTTTTTCTTTATTGCTGAATTGATTTTGGATTTGGAATTGGAAGTTGATGGACCAATCAAAGATTTCTGTGGAACCTGCACTAAATGTATGGATGCGTGTCCTACCGATGCTTTAAATCAAGCTTATGTAGTGGATGGTTCTAAATGTATTTCGTATCTGACCATCGAATTGAAAAATGCTATTCCTGAGCCTTTTAGAAATCAAATGAATGATTGGATATTTGGTTGCGATGTTTGTCAAGATGTATGTCCATGGAATCGATTCTCAGTACCACATTCAGAACCAGCTTTTCATCCAAACAGCAGTATAATAAATTTTTCCAAAGAAGAATGGTTGGATATTTCTGATGAAATTTTCAAAGCTATTTTTGCAAAAAGCGCAGTTAAGCGAACTAAATTTGATGGATTGAAGAGAAATATCAATTTTATCGTTGATAAATAATAGACAATAGAATGAATTAAGTATTTGAATTTCTTTTAATCTCCTTTTTTTTAGTATTTTAGTTTCATCAAATCATGATTATGATGCCTCAAGATGAAATAACAACTCCCATTTCTTTAAGTCTCGATCCGTATGTTGGTCCTTGGAATGCTGATTTAGCTGGACATTTACTAAGACGCACTATGTTTGGTCCTACTTATGAGCAAATTCAAAATTCCATTTCACTTGGACTCGATGCAACTGTAGCTCAATTATTAACTTTGCCAACAATTACACCTCCATTAAATTATGATGGAAATGATGCGATTGTACCTTTTGGAGAAACTTGGGTTCAAAGTGTTTTTCCAACAACCAATTTGCAAGCAACTGAGGATTCTAGAAGAAATTCACTTGCAGCTTGGCTAATGTTGCGAATAAACACAGAATCTTTTTCCATTTTAGAGAAAATGACGCTTTTTTGGCAAAATCATTTTGCTGTACCTTTTACTTCAGATTCAAGAGCTACCTATAATTACATTGAAATTTTGCATGCAAATGTGTTGGGAAATTTTAAAAATATGGTGAAGCAGGTAACCATTGATCCCTGTATGTTGATTTTTTTAAATGGTTATTCTAATTCTGTTTACAGTCCAAATGAAAATTATGCACGAGAATTTTTAGAACTTTTTACTATAGGTAAAGGAGCCCAAATTGGCGAGGGAGACTATTCTAATTATACGGAAATGGACGTGCTTGCTGGATCTAAGATTTTTACTGGTTGGCAAATTCAAGGTTTCGGGAGTGCTACAGAATCAACAACTTCTTCCATTTTTCAATCTGCTCTTCATGATACAACTGATAAAAATTTATCATCACATTTTGGTGATCAAGTAATTACAAATGGAGGTGCTCAAGAGTATAGCAATTACATTGATTTAGTTTTTGAACAAACTGAAGTTGCCCATTTTATTTGTAAAAAGATTTATCGCTATTTTGTGAATTATGATTTAACTCAAGCAGTTGAAGATACTGTGATTTCAATAATGGCCGATACATTTATCCAAAATAATTTTGAAGTTCTTCCTGTAGTTCAGCAACTATTATTGAGTGATCATTTTTATGATGTGGCGGTTCGTGGAGCAATAATCAAAAATCCTATTGAATTTTTCTATTCCATCATGAATGCAACCCATGGTGTTCCAAATTATTCATTGGCAATAAATTATGAATTTTATTTAAACGCGTACTATTTGTGTTCAACGAGTGGGATGAATTATATGCAACCACCAAGTGTAGGTGGCTGGTCAGCTTACTATCAAATGCCTTCATTTTCAAAACTTTGGGCAAATTCAAGTTATATTAAACTGCGTTTTGATTTTATAGATTGGTTTACTTTGTGGGGTGGAATTGATGTTGCAGGTAATAAATGGCAGGTAAATCATTTGGTCTTTTTAAATGGATTGTCAGCGCCTAGTGATCCGGTTGCTGTGATTGATGATATGGTTTCAGTGTTTTGTACCAAGGGTTTAAGTGCTACGAACAAAGCTGTTTTAAAATGGACTTTAACCAATGGTCTGCCTGATTTTGAATGGACTGTTCAATATGATAATTACATTGCAGATCCAACAAATGCAACGCTTTCAGATCCCGTTAAGTGGAGAGTAGCGCTTACGTTGAGTAGTTTGTTTAAAACACCAGAATTCCAAACGATATAGAAAGATGAAAAGAAGAGATTTTGTAAGAAATATGTCGTTGGCTTCAATGACTGTTCCTTTTGCTTTCAAGAATTTCAAGTATGAAGCGATTTCAAATACGCTTTTTACTGTTCCTAAAATGGCAGAAGATAGAATTTTAATTCTCATTCGTTTGAATGGTGGAAACGATGGTCTCAATACTATTATTCCTTTAGAGCAATATGAGAATTTATTGCTTCATCGCGCGAATATCATTCAGCCTGAATCAAGTATAATTTCTTTAAATTCTGCTACAGGAATGCATGGTTCAATGTCTGGAATGGCCAATTTGTTCACTGAAGGAAAATTATCGATCATTCAAAATGTTGGTTATCCAGAACAGAATCGTTCTCATTTCCGATCAATGGATATTTGGACTTCAGGAATGATGGATGTAAATGCTACACAAGGTTGGTTAGGCAGAAGTTTCGATACTAATTATCCAAATTTTCCAGCAGATTATCCAAATACTGATTTTCCAGATCCTTTTGCAATAAGCATGGGATATGAAGTTTCAGCAACTTGTCAAGGTTTGATGGGTAATTTTTCTCACACGGTTGTGAATCCATTTGATGCTGTTAATTTAAGTTCCACTGTTGGTTTAAATGATGGAACATATTATGGAAGCCACATGGAGTATTTGACGACAATTATTGCGCAAACAAATGCCTATGCCGGTCAAGTCAATACTGCGGCCAATGCTGGAAATACACTTTCTACCTTGTATGACGCCAATAATCCACTGGCAGTTCAATTGCAATACATTGCACAAATGATTTCTGGAGGTTTGAAAACCAAGGTTTATATTTTGAATGTAAATGGTTTTGATACCCATGATTTACAAGTAACGGCAAATGATTCCACACAAGGAAATCATGCTGTTTTATTAAGATCTTTGTCAGATGCTATCGCTGCTTTTCAAGATGATTTATCCTTGCTGGGATTGGAGCATAAAGTTGCTGGAATGACTTTTTCTGAATTTGGAAGACAAATTTCTTCCAATGCGAGTCATGGCACAGATCACGGAGACGCTGCACCTTTATTCATGTTTGGTGGATGTGTCTCCAATGGAATATATGGTTCAAATCCTGTTATTCCCGCGCAATTACAAGATCAAGACGCTATTCCCATGCAAATTGATTTTAGAGACATTTATGCAACTGTTTTGAAAGAATGGTTTTTAGTCGATCCAACTGAAATTCAATCGATGTTTGAGCATGAAGTGATTTTTTACAATTTGCTGGGTGCTTGTAATCTAGGTGTGGATGAATTGAATGCACAGAAAGAAAAAGCCATTGTATTTCCAAATCCTGCCTACTCCAAAACAACAGTGAAATTTGAAACTCAAGACGAATGGGTTAAGATTGATGTAATCGATTTGAATGGACGAGTACTGAAATCCGTTTTTAGTGGCAATTTAGCTCCGCAGACGCATTTAATTCCAATTGACCTAGAAGATTTGTCGGCAGGAAATTACCGTGTTCAAATTCAAAAGCAATCAGGAAATATTTCGATTCAGTTTGTAAAAGTGAAATAAAAAAATCCCGCTTCAACTGAAACGGGATTTCTAAAATAATTTTATGTTTTCTTAGCTATTCAATGCCTCAGCTCCACCAACGATTTCTAAAATTTCGTTTGTAATTGCTGCTTGACGCGCTTTGTTATAACTTAATTTCAAGCTTTTTTGCAAATCTTTTGCATTGTCAGTTGCTTTGTGCATGGCTGTCATACGAGCGCCGTGTTCTGATGCGTTAGAATCTAACAATGATTTGTAAAACTGAATTTTCAAAGATTTAGGAATCAATTCTTCAACGATTTCTTCTTTCGATGGTTCGAAAATATAATCGCCTGCACCGTTTGTTCCTTCAGAAACTGTAGGAATAATTGGCAAGAATTGTTCTGTTTTTACTACTTGATTGGCAGCATTCACAAATGAATTGTAAACAATAACTACTTCATCAAATTGTTTCGACAAATACGCTTTCATTACATTTTCTGCAATTTCTGCTGCGTTGTCAAATTTCAAATCTGCAAAGATATCCTCAGTTCCAAAAGTTTTATTATCTAGTCTTAAAGGACTTCTTCTAAATGCGTCTGTTACCTTTTTACCTAAACATAGAATGTGAACATTTTTGCCTTTGTAATCTTCGTTCAACAAAACGTTTACTCTTTTGATCACGTTGTTGTTGAATCCACCGCACAAACCTCTGTTTGAAGAAACAGCCAAAATCAAAACGTTTTTTACTTCTCTTTGATCAGAAAAAGCATTTTCAGATAAATCTAATGTGGCACTTAAATTGCTCAAAATCTCCTGAAGTTTTTCAGAATATGGGCGCATTTGAGTGATTGCATCCTGAGCACGTTTCAACTTCGCAGCCGATACCATTTTCATGGCAGAAGTAATCTGCATTGTTGAACCCACCGAGGTGATTCTGTTTCTGATTTCTTTTAAATTTGCCATCTTTTTTTTGATTGCAGATTTTAAATTGCAAATTACAAATTGTTGTTAATCTGTAATTTGCAATTTTTGAATCTGTAATTTACTAATATTTATCAGCGATTTCTTTTGCTACTTTCGTCAAAACATCTGTTGCTTCGTCTGTGTATTTACCAGCTTTCAAAGCCAATAATACGTCCGCGTGTTTTGCTTCAAGATAATTCAAGAACTCAGTTTCGAATGCTTTGATTTTGTTCACAGGAACTCTTTGCATCAAACCTTTTGTTCCTACAAAAATGATCGCAATTTGTTTTTCAACTGGATATGGATCACCTTCAGCTTGTTTCAAAATCTCAACGTTTCTTGCTCCTTTGTCCAATACTGATTTCGTAGCAGCATCTAAATCAGAACCAAATTTCGCGAAAGCTTCAAGCTCTCTATATTGCGCTTGGTCTAATTTCAATGTTCCTGCAACTTTCTTCATAGATTTGATTTGTGCATTTCCTCCAACACGAGATACAGAAATACCTACGTTAATTGCTGGACGAATACCTGCGTTAAACAAATCATTTTCCAAGAAAATCTGACCATCTGTAATCGAAATTACGTTGGTTGGAATATATGCAGAAACGTCACCCGCTTGTGTTTCAATAATTGGCAAAGCAGTCAATGAACCACCACCTTTAACCAAATGCTTGATTGAAGGAGGTAAATCGTTCATCTGTGATGCAATTGTATCATCAGCAATGATTTTTGCAGCTCTTTCTAACAATCTTGAGTGAAGGTAGAAAACGTCACCTGGGTAAGCCTCACGACCTGGAGGACGACGAAGTAACAATGAAACTTCACGGTAAGCAACGGCTTGTTTTGATAAATCATCAAAAACAATCAATGCTGGACGTCCAGAGTCACGGAAAAATTCACCTACTGCTGCTCCAGTCATTGGTGCGTAAAATTGCATTGGCGCTGGATCAGAAGCATTTGCTGCTACAATAACTGTATATTGCATCGCTCCTGCATCTTCTAATTTCTTAACGATTCCTGCAACTGTTGAACCTTTTTGTCCAATTGCTACATAAATACAGAAAACAGGTTCACCTCTGTCAAAAAATTCTTTTTGGTTGATAATTGCATCAATTGCAACTGTTGTTTTACCAGTTTGACGGTCACCGATGATTAACTCACGTTGTCCACGTCCAATTGGAATCATTGCATCAATCGCTTTGATACCAGTTTGTAATGGTTCAGTTACCGGTTGACGGAAAATTACCCCCGGAGCTTTACGCTCGATTGGCATTTCAAACAATTCACCTGTAATTTCACCTTTACCATCAATAGGATTTCCTAAAGTATCGATAACACGTCCAACTAAACCTTCACCAACTCTCACTGATGCGATTCTTCCTAAACGTTTTGCTGTATCCCCTTCTTTTACTTGAGAAGAACGACCTAATAACACGGCACCAACATTGTCCTCTTCCAAGTTCAATGCAATTCCTTGTAATCCTCCGTCGAATTCAATTAATTCTCCGTATTGTACTCCATTGAGTCCATAAATACGTGCGATACCATCTCCAATTTGAAGTACAGTACCTACTTCCTGTAGTTCAGCTTCCGTTCTGAAACCTGAAAGCTGCTCTCTTAAAATTGCAGAAACTTCTGCTGGTTTTACATCTGCCATATGCTGTTGCTTTACGTCATCCCGATTATTCGGAACTAGCGTGTTAAACGTTGTTTTAAATTCTTTAATTGATTTGCAACTGATGCGTCAATTCTATTGTCGCCCATCTTAACTACAAATCCTCCTATTAATGTTGTATCAATTTGCTCTTCAACTTCTAGTTTTCCTGAAACTGTTGCTTGTACTTTAGCTAAAATAGCAGCTTTAGTATTTGCATCCAATGCATGAGCAGAAATCAAAGTAATTGGTAATATACCCTTGTGTGCTTTCAATTGCGCTTCAAAAGATTCTGCAATTTCTGGCAAAATAAATTCTCTACCATTCTTAGTAATTAGCTGAATGAACAACATTGTTATCTCATCAAATTGAGGGAACAATACCTTGAAAATACTATTTTTCTTTTCAGCATTTACAACTGGACTTTCCAAAAACAATTGAAATTCTTTTGTTTCATTATTTGCATGTAGCAAAGTTGAAATGTCAGAAGTTACTTGATCCAATCTATTTTTTTCAATAGCTAATTCAAGTAGTGCTTTTGAGTATCGCGATGCTGCTTTTGTACTTTTCATCTTAGTTCAAGTTAATATCCTCAGCTAATTTTGAAGCCAATGCTTTTTGTTTATCGTCAGATGCTAATTCTGATTTTACAATTTTCTCCGCAATATCAATTGATAAACTAGCAATTTGTGATTTGATTTCTGACATTGCTGCTGCTTTCTCTGTTCTAATAGCTTGCTGTGCTGCTACAATAATTTTTTCAGCTTCAGTTTTTGAATTAGATTTGGCATCCTCGATCATTTTGTTTGCAGTTTCACGAGCATCTTTAACAATCGCATCTCTTTCAGCACGCGCTTCTTTCAAAATGTTTTCGTTTTGTGCTTGCATAGCAACCATTTCAGCTTTTGTTTTAACAGCCAATTCTAATGATTCAGCGATGTTTTGCTCACGTGTATTGACAGCACTTAAAATAGGCTTCCAAATAAACTTTACAAGAACGATCAATAATAAACCGAAGACAATTGATGTCCAAATCAGTAAACCAAAATCAGGTAATATTAAATCCATTTTTATTTATTTTTAATATGTTTCTCTTGATAATAAAAATTAACAGTATCCTAACCAACCGTTAGGATACTGAAAATAAATTATTTCGCCCCTCCAAGTAGACCTACTACTACTCCGAATAACGCAACACCTTCGATCAATGCCGCAGCAATAATCATTGTTGTTGTAATTTTTCCTGAAGCTTCTGGTTGACGTGCGATTGCATCCATTGCTGAACCACCGATTCTTCCAATTCCTAATCCTGCTCCTAAAACTGCAAGACCTGCTCCAATTGCTGCTATACTTCCGTACATGTTATATGTGTATTAAAAAGTTACTAATTAATGGTGAGCCTCTTCTACTGCTGCTCCGATAAATAATGCCGATAACATGGCAAATAAGAACGCTTGTAAAAATGCCACAAGCAATTCTAATACTGATATAAATAATGCCATCGGAACTGAAAGTGCTCCCCAAGCAATACTTTGATTAATGAAAATGATTGAAATCAATGCCAATACGATGATGTGTCCAGCTGTCATGTTTGCGAACAAACGAATCATTAATGCGAATGGCTTTGTGAAAATTCCTACGATTTCAATTGGAATCATGATTGGTAATAATGCTACTGGGACACCTGGTGTTGCAAAAATATGTTTCCAATAGTTCTTATTTGAAGAAGCCAATGTAACAACCAAGGTACAAATAGCTAAAAACATCGTGATTGTTAGGTTTCCTGTTAAATTAGCTCCTCCAGGAATAATTGGAATCATACCCAATAAGTTATTGAAAAAGATAAAGAAGAAAATAGTCAATAAATAAGGAACGTATTTTTTGTATTTCAAATGTCCAATATTTTCTTTTGCAATATCGTCTCTCACCAATATAATGATAGGTTCTAAAAATTTAGCTAATCCTTTTGGAGCAACAGCACCATTTTTCTTGTAAAAACGAGCAACTGAACCCATAATTAACAATAAAATTGTCGCACCAAAGAATAAAGACATTACATTTTTTGTAATGGATAAATCGAAAGGCTTTACATTTCCATGAACGTGACCATCTTTAATAGAAAGTGCTCCGTCGTTTAATTTGTAGATTTTTTCGTGGAATAATGCATAATTTGCAGCTGGACCAACACCTTGAAGATATTCTACTTCATCTTTCGTTGCATGGTCAATGGTTGTTTTCACTTTTCCATGATAAAAATTCGAAGAAGAAAACGTTTGTAAACCGCCATCAATTAAAATGATTGGAAGATAAATAGAAGTTCCACCATGTTCACTTCCCCACAAATGCCATTCATGTGCATCTTTAATGTGATGCATAATCATTTCATTCACGTTGAATTCCTTTTTTTCCTTGTGTTCTGTCGCAAAAGCAGAATTGATTGAACAGATTGTCAAAATTGACAGAAATATTGATTTTATTGTGTTTTTCAAAATCATTGCATTTATAATTCTTGGTGTGCTTCTGTTTTTTGGCGCAAATTTACGTAATCTTTCTTAACTAACAATATTTTTATTGTGGTTTTCTTTAATCTTTTTTATGGTAGTTTGCATTCACTTAAATTGTTCTTTAGCACCTTCTTCTTAAAGTAGCTTTGTATTTATTTTTCCTTTTTTGATTTTTTAGCTTCCATGCTTTTCCTAATTGACTTTGGAACTCGTATATTTGTGTCCTAATGATGACTGTTAAACAGATTATAGCTCCTATTTCGCCTGAAATGAAAGAGTTCGAGGTGCGTTTTCGAGAGAATATGCAATCGAATGTGCCTATGTTGGATAAGGTAACACATTATATAATTCGCCGCAAAGGAAAACAAATGCGACCAATGTTTTTGTTTTTAACTGCAAAAATGTTGGGCGAAATAAATGATAAAACTTATCAAGCGGCCTCTTTAGTGGAATTGTTGCATACTGCCACTTTGGTGCACGATGACGTGGTGGATGATGCCAACGAAAGAAGAGGTTTTTTTTCTGTAAATGCATTGTGGAAAAACAAAGTCGCTGTATTAGTGGGGGATTACATGCTTTCCAAGGTTTTATTGCTTTCTATTGAGAATAATAATACTAGACTATTAGGAATTGTCGCACGTGCAGTGAAAGAAATGAGTGAAGGTGAATTGTTGCAAATTGAAAAAGCAAGAAAATTAGACATTACGGAAGAGGTTTATTTTGATGTAATTCGTCAAAAAACGGCTTCTTTGATTTCAACGGTTTGTGAAGCTGCTAGCGTTTCTGTCGATAGAGAAGATTTAGCGCCTTTAATGCGTCAATTTGGTGAATATGTTGGATTGGCTTTTCAAATTAAGGATGATATTTTTGATTACGGAACTCCTAATGATATTGGTAAACCAACTGGCCTTGATATTCGCGAACGAAAAATGACTTTGCCTTTGATTTATGCCTTGGCAAATTCCGATAAATCTGTAAAGAAAGAATTGATTAATATTGTCAAAAACCACAATGAAGAGACAAAAATGGTCAGAAAGGCTGTTCAAATGGTTGTGGAAGCAGGTGGTATCGAGTACGCTTATAAAAGAATGCATGAATTGAAAGATCAAGCATTGGCATTATTGAGTGACATTCCATCTTCTGAAGCAAAAACGGCTTTGATTGGTTTAGTAGAATACACCATAAATAGAGATAAATAAAAATTCAAGCAAATGATTAAAGTTTTTTTAGCACTTTTTATTGCCATCACAATTGTTTCTTGTGCTGGAAATGAGCCTGTTGAGGTTCCTAAACCAAAAATTGAAAAACCAGAGGATTTAGTTGTGATCGAAAATGGTCTTTACACTGAGTTTTATCCAGGAAAAAAGCATATTAAATTTCAAGGTCAGCAAGATGATAAGAAACAGAGACACGGTCGCTGGACATTTTATTCTGAAACAGGCTTAGAATTATCAATTACACATTATATACATGGTGTAAAACATGGTCATTCAATTGTTAAATATCCAAATGGAAATTTACATTATATTGGAGAATACGACAATGGAAAAGAAATTGGCGTTTGGAAAATGTATGATGAAAACGGTGTGAAAACAGAAACTGATTACAGCCATATCAACTAATTCATTTTAATTTAATTCCCTCATGGCAAGGATCCCAGCTCACATTGTGGATGAAATTATGCAAACTGCTCGTGTTGAGGAGGTTATTGGGGAATTTGTAAATTTAAAACGTGCAGGTTCAAACTTGAAAGGATTGAGCCCTTTTACGGATGAAAAAACGCCCTCTTTTGTTGTTTCTCCTGCAAAACAGCTTTTCAAATGTTTTTCGACAGGAAAAGGTGGTTCAGTAGTCACCTTTTTAATGGAGAAAGAACATTTTTCTTTTCCTGAAGCACTCCGCTGGTTAGCTGATAAATATGGAATTCAACTTCCAGAAGAAGAACCACAAACTGCTGAAGAAATAGCTGCTGTAACCGAAAGAGAAAGTCTGCAAATTATCAATGAATTTGCTAAAAATCATTTTCAACATTCTTTACACGAAACAGAGGAAGGAAAAGCCATCGGATTAAGTTATTTCTTGGAAAGAGGTTTTCGTTTAGAAATCATTCAAAAATTCAATCTAGGATATTGTCTCAATAAAGGAAATGAATTCACAGAAACTGCGCTTTCAAAAGGATATAAATTAGAATATCTTGAAAAAGTTGGGCTCGTTAAATCCAAAGATGATCGTCATTTTGATTTTTTCAGAGGCAGAGTCATGTTCCCAATTCATTCTGTAACTGGAAGAGTTTTAGGTTTTGGTGGAAGAACGCTTTTGGCAGACAAAAAAATCGCCAAATATTTTAATTCTCCTGAAAGTATCATTTATAACAAGAGCGAAATCTTGTATGGATTGTATTTTGCTAAAGGAGATATTATAAAGTATGACAATTGTTTTTTGGTTGAAGGTTATACTGATGTAATTAGTATGCATCAATCAGGGGTTACAAACGTTGTTTCGTCCTCTGGAACTTCCTTGACGCATGGACAAATTAAATTAATTCGCAGATACACGCAAAACATTACGATTTTGTATGATGGAGATTCTGCGGGAATTAAGGCTTCTTTTAGAGGAATTGATTTGATCTTGGAAGAAGGTATGAATGTCAGGGTCGTATTGTTTCCTGATGGTGATGATCCCGATTCCTACGCTAAAAAAGTTGGTGCTGTTGAATTAGATAATTACATTAAAAACAACACAAAGGATTTTTTAACTTTCAAGGCAGAACTACTTTTAGGTGATGGAGTTACAGATCCTGGAACAAGAGTAAAATTAATTCATGACATTGTTCATTCGATTTCATTAATTCCTGATCAAATTACTCGTTCTATTTATGCGAGTGAAATTTCTAGTCGATTTGATATTGATATTAATATTATCAATCAAGAATTAGGAAAGCTTCGTAAAGGTCAATTGACTAAGCAATTAGACGAGCCTGCTATTTCTGAATTCGTTGTGACACCAAATGTGCCAAAGGTTCAGCCTCAAACTGCTATAAAATCGACCAAAAATTACGCAGAAGATGATTTGATTCGAATTTTAGTTAAATATGGACATTTTGGAGTGGCAATCGATCAATTGGATGATAAAGGTGAAGTAGTTGTTCAAGAGACTACAGTTAGTGAGTTGATTTGCCATGAATTACTGAGGGATGATTTGGTTTTTAATAACCAGATTTATGCCAAAATTCATCAATTGGTTTCTCAGGGATTGGCTGAAGGGTTATGTTTTCGTCCTAGTCATTTTATGAGACAAGAAGATCAAGAAATCGTGCGGATTGTTTCTGAAATTGAGACCGATAATTATGAGTTGAGTCAAAATTGGCTGAATAAATATAATATTGATACCAATACTGAACTCGATAAACTGAAAAGTGCTGTTTTACACGGAATTTATGCTTTTAAAACGGACAAACTTCAGCAAAGAATTGACGAAATCAGAACAGAATTGGCAGAAGTTGCTGAAATGGATGATTTCAAAAAAGTAGAAGATTTATTGGTGGAACAAATTACCTTAGAAAAGGTAAAGTCCGCATTTTCAGCTCAATTGGGCAGAATTGTGTTGAGATAAATCTATACCTTCCTTAGAATCGTATTTTTGTTAAAGCGTGTTAAGACGTAATTTTCTTAAAACAATCTTGTTTTTAAAAACGTTATGTAGTTATATCAAAACAAAAACTATGAAAAAAATCGTTTTCAGTTTACTAATTATTTTGACTTTTCAATCATGCACTTCAGCCAGTGTTATTGAACCAAAAAAAGTGGAACCAAAAGAAAAACACACCAAAGATCTGAGTAAATTACAAACAGCATATTTTGCCAGCGGTTGCTTTTGGTGCGTCGAAGGAATCTATGAATATACGAAAGGCGTGGAGGAAGTTGTAAGTGGCTATTCGGGTGGTGAAGAACCTAATCCAACGTATGAGTTAGTGTCAACCGGAAGAACAAAATACGCGGAAACCGTAAAGGTTTACTATGATTCTTCCGAAATTTCTTATCAAGATTTATTGCGTGTATTTTTTAGCTCGCACAATCCTACAACTGTTGACAGTCAAGGACCTGATACGGGACCTCAATATCGTTCAGTGATTTTTTATCAAAATGAAACAGAGAAAAAATTGGCAAATGATTACATTCAAAAATTATTGTTAGACAAAGTTTATCCTAAAATCGTTACAGAGGTGACGCCGCTCGTAAAATTTTACGATGCTGAAATTTACCACCAAGATTATGAAAGATTGAACCCAAATGATTCGTACATTCAAGGTGTTTCAATTCCTCGTTTGGAACGATATAAGGCGAAAGAACCAGATTTGATTAAGAAGAAAGAATAGTGTTTCTGATTAAAGTGAAATTCAAAAAAAATCGCCATTCTCAATTTGAAAGTGGCGATTTTTTTTATTGCTAAATTGAATTTTATTTTGATTGTTGCAACAAACTTCGAATACTTGTTTTTGCATCAATAATATTTCTTAAAGATTCAATCGAAACTCTTTCTTGCAACATGGTGTCACGATCGCGAATTGTAACTGTATTGTCTTCTAAAGTTTGATGGTCAACTGTTACTGAGAAAGGTGTACCAATTGCATCTTGGCGGCGGTATCTTTTTCCAATAGCATCTTTTTCGTCGTATTGACACAAGAAATCAAATTTCAAATCGTCGATAATTGCCCTTGCTTTTTCTGGTAAACCGTCTTTTTTCGTCAAGGGCATTACTGCTACTTTATAAGGTGCTAATGCTGGAGGAATACTCATCACCACTCTTTCTGAACCATCTTCCAACGTTTCGTGGCGCAATGAATTACTCAAAACAGATAAAAACATTCTATCTAATCCAACAGAGGTTTCAACTACATACGGAACGTAATTTTCGTTAATTTCTGGATCGAAAAATTGCAATTTCTTTCCTGAAAATTGTTCATGTTGTTTTAAATCGAAATCTGTTCTTGAATGAATTCCTTCTAATTCCTTGAATCCCATAGGGAAATCAAATTCGATATCGCAAGCAGCATTTGCATAGTGCGCCAATTTGATATGGTCGTGTGTTCGATATGAATTTTCACCCAGTCCAAGTGCTTTGTGCCATTTTAAACGAACATCTTTCCAGTATTCGTACCATTTCATTTCTTCGCCCGGACGAACAAAAAATTGCATTTCCATTTGTTCGAATTCGCGCATTCTAAAAATAAATTGTCTCGCAACGATTTCATTTCTAAATGCTTTTCCAATTTGGGCAATTCCAAATGGGATTTTCATTCTTCCTGATTTTTGAACATTCAAAAAGTTTACAAAAATTCCTTGTGCTGTTTCAGGACGCAAATATATAGTGGAAGCATCTCCAGCAACTGAACCCAATTCAGTTGAAAACATCAAATTAAATTGACGAACGTCAGTCCAGTTTTTGGAACCTGAAATTGGACAAACGATTTCTAAGTCGATGATTAATTGATAAACACCTTCTAAATCATTGTTTCCTAACGTTTCTTTAAAACGTGCTTCAATTTCTTGAATTTTTTGTGCGTTTCTTAAAACATTTGGATTGGTTTGTCTGAATTGTGCTTCGTCGAAATCGGCACCAAATTTTTTAATTCCTTTTTCAACTTCTTTTTCAATTTTCTGACGGATTTTTTCAACATGTTCTTCAATCAAAACATCCGCGCGGTATCTTTTTTTGGAATCTTTGTTGTCTATCAACGGATCATTAAAAGCATCAACGTGACCAGAAGCCTTCCAAGTAGTTGGATGCATAAAAATTGCTGAATCAATTCCAACAATATTTTCGTGCATTTGCACCATAGATTTCCACCAATATGTTTTAATATTGTTTTTCAATTCAGAACCTAATTGACCATAGTCATAAGTTGCTGCCAAACCATCATAAATTTCTGAGGATGGAAAAACAAATCCATACTCTTTCGCGTGAGAAATGACTTCTTTTAGTTTATCTTCTTTTACTTCCATGTTGCAAAGATAATTGTAATTGAGCGATATTTAAATTTGAAATTTTTCCTTTTCCACAAATTTTTCAACTGAAAGAATAAATTTATGCCATTTTTAGTTTCGGCACAAAAATTGTCAAGTGGGTTTCAAATCAAAAGAAATTAAATAAATTTACGCTTGTAAATAATGTTTTACTTTAAAATTAAATAACAAATTCATGAAAAATACATTCTTAGCATTGTCTTTATTATTTGCTTTTTTTGCAAATGCACAAAATGAGAAAACCAAAGTTCCAGCAAATGATCCTGTTTTAGCAGATGGAATCTATGCGCGTTTTGAAACTACGAAAGGCAATATTTTAATTCGTTTGGAATATGAAAAAGTACCAATGACAGTTGCCAATTTTGTTGGTTTGGCGGAAGGAAATTTTTCTGTTTTAGGAAAGACAATTGATAAACCATTTTACGATGGTTTGAAATTTCACCGTGTGATTTCTAGTTTCATGATTCAAGGTGGAGATCCTGATGGAAATGGAAGTGGTGGACCTGGATATCGTTTTTTCGATGAAATTGATCCAACATTGATTCACAGTGGACCTGGAATTTTGTCAATGGCAAACTCTGGACCAGCGACTAACGGTAGTCAATTTTTCATCACGCATGTTGCTACTCCCCATCTAAATGGAAAGCACACTGTGTTTGGAAAATTGGTAGAAGGTCAAGATGTGGTGAATGCTATTGCTCAAGATGATGTGATGAATAAAGTGACCATTATTCGTGTTGGGAAAACTGCACAAAATTGGAATGCAACTAAAACTTTCGAAACTGTTTACAATAAATTGAAATTGGCTGAAGACGAAAAAAATGCGCAGTTTGCGAAAATTGCTGCGATGAGCAAAGAAGATTACAAAGTTTACATGTTGGCTCAAGTTCAAAAGAAATATCCAACAGCAAAACAAACTGCTTCTGGATTGGTTTATGTGATTGAAAAAGAAGGTGAAGCAACAAAACCAGTTGCAGGAAGTCAAATGTCTGTTCACTATACTGGAACTTTTATGGATGGAAAAAAATTCGATTCTTCTAGAGATGGCGGTACTCCGATGGCATTTACTTATAAAACGAATCGTATGATTCCTGGTTTTGAAGAAGGCTTGGCAATGTTAGGAAAAGGTGGAAGAGGAATCTTCATCATTCCTTATTTTGATGCTTATGGCGCGCAAGGTCGTCCAGGTGCAATTCCTCCATATTCTGATTTGGTTTTTGATTTAGAAATTATGGATTTGAAGTAATTCCAAAATAATATTGTAGAAAGGGTTGATTTGTTCGACCCTTTTTTTGTATCCGGTTTTTCAAACTTAAAAGCAACAAAGCGAATCACATTGAATTGATTAATTTTGTAACAAATACATTTTCATGAAGCGAATCCTTTTTTTTCTGTCGATTTTGGTGATTTTTTCATTCCAAAGTAATTTGAAAATTCCTATTTCCCAAGCCAAAACGCATTTAGTAATTGATTTGGCGAAAGATTATGTTTCAAATCCAGAAAACTTAAAATCTTTTTTTTCAAAGCTTCATTATTTAAGGCAAAATCAAGGTGATTCTGTTGTGAAAATATTACATTTAGGTGATTCTCATACACAAATGGGTTATTTTCCTGGTGAAGTGAGGGATGCACTTCAAGCTCGATTTGGCGGAAAAGGAATCGGAATATTTTTCCCTAATAGTTTGTGTTTTGGTTACAATCCCATCGGTTTGGATATTTCCTCTAAAACGCAATGGGAATGTGAGAAAGTGTTGAATTTAAAATCTAACATTCCGCTTGGAATTGTTGGTTTGGCAATGCGTTCTTCTGATTCAGTTTGTACACTCAATATCGCTTTTAAAGACAAGAAGAACTTGGTGGAAGAATTTACCGTTTTTCATGAAAATTTGGACGGAAATATTGAAGTTTATTGCGCAGATGGAAAAGTAAGTACATATTCATTTTCTCCTAGTTCAGCAATGACCAAGGTCGTTTTGAAACAGCCAACAGCTGAAACAGTGATTTATTTCCGAAGAAAAAAAGACAGTAAACCTTTTGTTTTGTATGGTTTGTCTGTAAATAGTGAAATAGCAAAAGGAATCAATTACAACACCTTCGGTGTATCTGGTGGTCAATACAATTTTTTGGCAGAAAATGCGCCTTTGATGGTGGAGCAAATGGAAGCTTTCAAGCCAGATTTATTGATCATTTCTTTGGGTACAAACGATGCTTATGTAAAGGAAATTACTTCAGAAGGATATGAAATAATGTTGACCAAATTGATTCAAAGTTTGCAGCGCGTTTCACCTAAAACAGAATTTATATTGACCACGCCGCCAGATACAGAATTCAATAAAAACAAGCCAGTGTCCAGAGAAATCGTGATTCAGGGGATTTTGAATGTTGGAAAAGCGACGCATTGTGCAGTATGGAATTTCAACGAAGCGATGGGTGGAGAAAATACTTTTAAGAAATGGCAAAAAATGAAATTGGCAAACAAAGATGGATTGCATTTTAATCCTGAAGGATATTATTTGCAAGGACAACTTTTCAATGTAGCTTTGGCGAAAGCAATGGAAAAACAATTTCCCGGAAATGGTTGGTTACCAGAAACCGAAAAAGTGGTTTTGAAAACCTTGTATAAATATGAAAAGCGTAATTGATTTTTATGGTTTTCATATTCCTCTGAAAGCACAAGCCCTATTAAATTAATAGTTTTCTGTTTTTGGTTTAACTTATCAAGTCTTTTTTAAGAAAATTGAAAAGTCTTAGGTCGTCAGTCTAAAATCTACTGTCTTAAAAAAAAGAAAGTTTTTCTCAACGTTGCAAGAATTATTACCTTTGTAGCCTAATATTGAAGAGTGAAAACGGTTTACATAGTAAGAAGAGAGCATTTCAATGCTGCACATAAATTGTGGAGAGAAGATTGGAGTGCGGAAAAAAACGAGGAAGTTTTTGGGAAATGTAGTAACAAGAATTGGCATGGTCACAATTTCAATTTGTTTGTTACTGTAAAAGGAGTTCCAAGTGAAGAAACGGGATTCATCATTGATTTGAAAGAACTGAGTCGTATTATTAAGCGCGATGTGATTGAAACATTGGATCATAAAAATTTGAATTTAGATGTTCCTTATTTAGCTGGTCTATTGCCCTCAACTGAAAATTTGATTATCAAAATTTGGGAGATTTTGGAAGCACCAATCGCAGAAGCGGGAGGTACTTTGGCAAAATTGAGATTGGAAGAAACTGAAAATAACTCAGTGGAATATTTTGGTGGTGCTGAACCATTTTAATAAAAAGTTGTTTGAAGATTGACGAAGGATTTAATTTCATTAAATTTAATCTCT
>JBFYPS010000115.1:0-10393 GCA_041303135.1 Crocinitomicaceae bacterium
AATCATTGCCATCTAAATCTGGTTGCATGTTTGGATTTGCTTTGAAAACTTCTTTTTCGCGCTCCAACAATTGCAATCCCATGTACGCACCTCCCAAATCTCCGCTCACGACCAACAAATCGTTTTCTTTGGCGCCTGAACGGTACACAACATCTGATTTTTTCGCTTTTCCGATGGCTGTGACGCTGATTGTCAATCCTGAAAGAGAAGATGAAGTATCGCCACCGATGAGGTCAACTTGGTACAAATCGCATGCTTTTTTGATTCCAGCGTATAATTCTTCCAACGCTTCCAATGGGAAACGGTTTGAAACTGCAATTGAAACTGTTATTTGTTGCGCAGTTCCATTCATCGCAAAAATATCAGAAAGGTTGACCATCACGGATTTGTAGCCTAAATGCATCAATGGCGTGTACATCAAATTAAAGTGAACACCTTCCAACAACATGTCTGTAGAAACTAGCATGACTTCGGAATCAGAAATCGAAATCACGGCAGCGTCATCGCCCACGCCTTTGATGGTTGTGGAAATATGTGTTGTAAATTGACTGGTTAATTTGTCAATCAATCCAAATTCTCCAAGTTCACTTAATTCAGTGCGTTTATCGCTCATTTTTAATATTTTTTACGGTGTAAAGTTAAAACAAATCGCTGTTTTCTGGATTTATCGTTTGTAGTTTATCTCAAGCAAAAACCCAAAACGCTTTCCATGAATTCGTTTGGCGCTTCGGCGTGAACCCAATGTCCTGCGTTTGGATTGCTCACCAAGGTGCTATCTGGGAATTGATTTTCAATATTATCCCAATCTTCATCTAAAATGTAATTCGACATTTCACCACGAATAAAAAGTGTTGGAATCATCACTTCATCTTCGGGAAGTGCTTGTAAAATGGCGTGCATGTCTCTGCTTAAAACGTCAATGTTCATGCGCCAAGCTAATTTTCCTTTTTCTTTCCAATACAAGTTTTTCAACAAGAATTGTCTAACTCCAGGAGAATCTACAAATGGTTCCATCATTTTTTCAGCTTCTCCACGGGAGTTGATTAAATTTAGGTCAATCGCTTCCAATCCTTTTAGGATTTCGCTGTGGTGCATCGGATAGGATTTTGTTCCCATGTCCACAATGATCAATTTGCTGAGTGTTTTGGGATACATTTGTGCAAATCGCATCGCTGTTTTTCCGCCCATGGAATGTCCCATCAAAATGACTTTTTCGAGTTTTAGATCTACAAAAAGTTCATGTAAATCGTTCGCTAAGTCTTCGTATGTGTGAGAATCTGCCCACTCGGAATGACCGTGATTGCGTTGATCGACCAAAATGACGCGGTAATAATCAGCTAATTTTTTGGCGTGTGTTTGCCAATTGTCTGAATATCCGAATAATCCGTGAAGAATAACAAAAGGTTGACCTTCGCCAATTTCTCTATAATGTAATTTCATTGAAAAAGCTTTGTGCGCTGAATTTGCTGCAAAGATAGCTTACAAAATTGGAAAGATGCATTAATCTTGTTTAATCAATCGAGAGAAGAGTTTCAAAAGATTCGGCATTTCAAAATTGGTTTCTGAAACATTGATTTTTGAAGATTCCACATTTTTTGATTCGCTGATTTCGTTTTCCTTGATGTTCACTTTCACATCAATAGGTGCTGTGGAAGATTTTTCCACTGAAAATTGATTTTCGTTGATACTGGTGATGATACCAATAATTTTGTCCGCAGAAATTTTGTCTTTGTCAAATTCAATGATTGCTGTATTTACGGGTCTTTCATCAACAAAATCAAAACTGCAATTTCCAACAGCACCCGTTTCTTTCAAGGCTTTGCGAATTGAAGATCCACAACCTTTTTCGCAAACCATTCCTTCAATTTCAACGGTTAAGCTTCTGTTTAATTCTAATTTTTCAGCGGTATTTTTTTCACTTTTTACGGTCGTTTTGTCTGTGCTACAACTTGGGTTAATCAGCAGTAGACCAATTGAAAATGAGAGTAAAAATACTTTTTTCATAACCGTGTGAATTAGAAGTGAAACAAATGTAGTGTTTAATTTTTCTACTGTGCGAAAAAAAATGTTAAAATGTTTGAGGCTTAGGGAGATGAGGGAGGCGTTGTTCTTTCTTTTACCTTGATGTAAAAGAAAGAACCAAAGAAAAGATCAAGGCTACGCAATTAAAGCTAAAAAATTTCAATTTATGACTAAACAAAAGTAAACTCGCAACAAAATGCTATTTGGTTGTGATGTTCGTCAATGCTCAAACAGAACTTTTGTTTGGTCGTCAAAAATTCCAATTTTTCTTAACGCTTTTATTGCTGAGGCCAAAAAAACGCCAAAGTATCTGAGAAAATAAAAAAGTCTTTAGTCTTCGGTCTTTCGTCTAATGTCTCCTAAATTTTACTTCACGCCTTTATTGCTGAGGACGGAGAGTTGTAAAAACTTAAGTTTTTTTTTGCTGTTTTAGTAAAAGGTGAACACAAATTTAAAGTAGAGTATAAGATCTTGAGACTATTAAAAAAGTCTTTGGTCTTCCGTCTTTGGTCTAATGTCTTATACTTATATTTGTGCCATGTCAAAAAATATGTTGAGTTGGGTTTTGTTGCTTGCTTTGGCAAGTATCTGGGGAAGTTCGTTTATTTTGATGAAAAGGGGAATGACTGCATTTGATGGAACTGCTTTGTTTTCCGATGTGCAAGTAGCTTCTTTGAGAATGTCGATTGCTGGCTTGGTTTTGTTGCCTTTTGCGCTTCGATTTTTTAAGAAAATTAAGACAATCAAGCAGTTTTTGCTTTTGATGACGGTCGGACTTTCAGGCAATTTTTTTCCTTCATTTTTATTTACATATGCTGAAACTGAACTTTCTTCAGGCTACGCAGGAATGTTGAATAGTTTTACGCCGATTTTTAGTATTTTGATTGGTGCTTTTGTGTTTAAACAAAAATTGACTTCTATCCAGTTTTTTGGAACAACCGTCGCCGTTACAGGAATAGTTTTGCTGATGATTGCAGGACAAGATTTATCTAAAAGCGGCACTTGGTGGCACATTTTGGCCATCGTTTTGGCGACTTTGTTTTACGCGATTTCTTTGAATACCATCAAACACACTTTGTCCAATTTTAAATCCATTGAAATCACGTCTTTGGCATTTGGAATCGTTTTGCTTCCCTCTTTGATTATTGCCACCGCAACTGGATCTTTTACAGTGCTCAAAACAGTTCCTCAAGCTTGGGAAGGTTTGGGATTCATTGTCATTTTAGGCGTGCTTGGAACTGCTTTTGCGGTTTTCATTTTCAATAAATTGATTTCAATTTCATCTGTGATTTTTGCGAGTTCCGTCACTTATTTCATGCCAATTGTGGCAGTGATCATGGGATTATTTATCAAAGAAGCAATCACGATTTACCAAATAGGAGCAATGTTAGTCATTTTGCTAGGCGTGTTTTTAGCCAATTATTATCGACTGATTTTCAAGAAATAGATTTTTTTCGAAGATTGTAAATACCGACCAACAAAATAATCAACGCGATGGGTAAAAATGGCGTTAAGTAGCGTTCTTCATTCATTCTTTGGATGAAAATCAAATACGAGATATTGACGACAATTGCCAGACTCAAGTAGTAAATCAAATCCCTGTTTTTCTTGAATAGTGAGATTAATACAGCGAAAAAAATTGAAATTATCATCGCCAAACAACTCCAACGAATGATTTCCATCCACCAAGAACCGCGGTATTTGAATTGGTAAATCCCCAAATTCAAGTGCGAACTGAGCATCAATTTTTTCAGACTTTTTAGTGGTGTTGAAATATAAAAATCGAGCTTGTTTTCAGATTTGAGTTTTTTAGTCAAGGTGTTTATTTCATAAAGAAATTTATCCTCGCCTTGAAACGTTCCTGAAATGGGTTTGTTTTGATTGAAATGCGTCAATTGATATTGATGCAGCGCGTGGTATTTTTCCAATATTGGCGACACTTTTTTCCGATATTTAGTAGGAATTTGTTGAGAAATCAAATTGATATCGGATGAATCTGTGAGCGCATGAATCGTTTCGTGAAATTTGGCTCCATCGGCTTCCCAAATCCTGAAAAGATTGGTCATCGCTTCGTGACTTGGTCTGAAGAGTGTGTTATTTGTTGTCGAATAAATCGGATGAATTCCCAACCAAGTGCCGCTAATGGTTACCGTTCTGATATTCCAAATCAACAATGGTAAAATGGCTAAGAGCGTAAACATCGCTTTTTTTCTTTGCTTTTGGAAAAAGTAATAAGCCCAAAATGCCAAAAGAAAAACGATTAATTGTGGTCGAAAAAGCAAAGCAATTGAATTTGCCGCGAGAAAATTCCAGGAAAAGTTAGTCTTTTTTTCTTGCAATGAAATTCCTGCAAAAACACTCCAAAGCACCAAAAAGGGAGTGAAACTTTCTGTCAATGTGAAGTACATAAATCCACTGAAAGCTGGGACAAATGCATAAATTACCGTTCCAAAAAGTGCAAATTTTGCATTTGCTAAGTGTTTTTCAAGAATTTTTCCGAAGAGGACAATTGAACCAGAAAAAGCAAGAATTTGTAGGATTTTGAGCATCCAAAATGCTTTTTTACCAGCAACAAAAAGGCAAATTAGATATATTAAACCGTAACCTGGTGTTCTTTGAAAATAGGCTGATTGTCCAATTGAATTGTCTTTCCAAGTTCCATTTTCAAGAAAATTGATTGCAGGGGCAAAATAACTTGCTTCATCTGCAGAAGTCAATAATCCATTACTCGCAGGGTAGCGATTGCCAAGAAATTGAAGATTTTGTTCTTGTAAAAAAACTGCGAAAATTGTCCCAAAAAAGGCAATAATCAATAGTTTTCTTTGGAAATTCATCCAAACAATGTTACACCAAAGTTGGCATATTGATGGCTTCTACAGCGATGATTTCTGGAGCAACTTTTTTGACTGCTTCTTCCAAGCCGGCTTTGATGGTCATCAAACTCATGGAACAATCGCTGCAAGCGCCTAATAATCGCACTCTTGCAATTCCTTCATCAGTGATTTCAACCAATTCCATGTCGCCACCATCCGCTTTCAAATGAGGTCTTAATTCCTCCAAAGATTCATTGATTTTGATTGCCAGTTCTTCTTTGTTTAAACTCATTTTTTAATTTTTAATAGATGATTTAAGTTTTGCAACTTTCACTTCTTCAACAAATGTACGAACTAATTCTTCAAAAACTAAAGCTGTTGGTGTATTTTCCTGAAAAACAGCAGGTCTTCCGACATCACCCGATTCTCTTACACTTTGAACCAAAGGAATATGACCTAAAAATGTTTCGCCCATTCCTTCAGCCAGATTTTTAGCTCCGTCGCGTCCGAATAGGTAATATTTATTGTCTGGCAATTCTGCTGGCGTAAACCAAGCCATATTTTCAATGATTCCAACAACAGGAACATTGATGTTTTCCAATTTGAACATGTTTACACCTTTTCGCGCATCCGCCAATGCAACTTCTTGCGGTGTGCTGACAATTACAGCGCCATCCAATGGAACAGTTTGAACCAAAGAAAGGTGAATGTCTCCCGTTCCAGGAGGAAGGTCGATCAACAAGTAATCCAATTCACCCCAATAGGCATCTGTAAACAATTGCGTCATTGCTTTCGCAGCCATTGGACCGCGCCAAACAACTGCATTGTCTTGCTCAGTGAAAAATCCAATGGATAAAATTTTGATTCCATAGCTCATCACTGGATTGATCATTGGTGTTCCATCCACATCAATCATCGTTGGTCTTTCTCCAACCACGTCAAACATGGTTGGCATAGAAGGACCGTAGATATCCGCATCAACGATTCCAACTTTGTATCCAGCTTTCGCTAAACCGCCAGCTAAATTTGCAGTAACAGTTGATTTTCCAACGCCGCCCTTTCCAGAAGCGATGGCAATGATATTTTTAACTTCAGGCAAGATTTTTCTTCTTGCTTTCATAGATTCTGTTGGAATTCCTTTGACAGTTGTGGCAATTTGTAAGTCATCACCAAAAGCTTGTTTTAAGTTAAATTCAACCAATTCTTGCATGCGTTTTCTTGCATGAAGCGCAGGATTTGAAACCAAAACAGTAATGTTAATTCCTGTTTCTGAAATCTCTAAATTTTCTACTAAATTAAGGGAAACGATGTCTTTCTTTAAGTCTGGTTCAAGCACTTTTCCAAGTACTTCCAATATGTTTTCTCGTGTAATACTCATTGATTCTGAAATGTGGTACAAAATTACGAATTTCAGTTGGTCAAGTCCTAAATATTTTTGACTTCTTGCACAGATTTGATTGATTTCGCCATCAAATCGATGATATTCTTTTGGTAACCTTCTTCACGACTTCTGAAAACGTAAGTATAACCGTCTATAACTTTTTGACCGTAAACGTGGTAGGAAACGTGTGGCTTTGGATCTGTGATTGGTGAAGCTTTCTCACCATCCACTTTCAAAGTACTTTCGTAGATGATGAAATCTTTTTCATCCACTAAAAATTTGGTTTCAAAAATATCGAGTTCCTTCAATTTTCTTTTTTTGTCGGCTACTTTGTTTTTTTCTTCTCCAAAATCGTCTATAATCATATGGAAATTTGGTCCAACTTCAATTTCCCATTTGAAACCATCTTCATCATGTTTGACTTCTGGTCGCGTAGATGCACCAATGTTTGCTGTTTCATCAGGCAACATGATGGTCGCGTTCAAACCAAAATCTTTAAGATTGAATTTTTGAAATTCGAAGAAATCTTCAACAACTTCCGTTTGATTTTTTCCATCATCGTCGCCACCGCAAGCTGAAAAAAGTATACAAGAACTTGCAAAACTGCAAACTAAGAGATACTTTGATATTCTTTGAAATAACGTCATTTTGTGGAAGAGAGAATTTTTTCTACAACAAATATAATTGATTTGATTGAATTATTCATGTTAAAAAAATAATTGTTAGACTACCTTTTTTTGATACTGAAAACGATTATTATGTGAAAAAATAAACCACTCAATTGAAAAAAAATGATTTCATTTGATGAACATTTTAAACAAACTTTTGTTTTGATTTTATAATGGCTGAGTATAAAATAAAAGATTTAGAGCAACTCACAGGTATTAAGGCACATACGATTCGTATGTGGGAGAAACGCTATGGAATTCTAAATCCAGAAAGGACAGAAACGCAAATCAGAACATATTGCGATAAAGAATTGGTTTCTTTGTTGAATGTTGCTTTATTGAACAAAAATGGACTAAAGATTTCTCGCATTGCCGAGATGTCTGAAAAGCAAATCAACGAGAAGGTTTCAGATTTGAGAGGAAGCTATGATGTTGATTCTAGCTATGAGAAATTAGTACTTTCTCTAATTGAATTAGACGAGATTTTATTCAAAACAACCCTTCATAAATTGATTGAAGAATTTGGTTTAGAAGCTACTTTCACGAGTCATTTGATTCCTTTTTTGGAGAAAATTGGCGTGATGTGGATGGTTGGTTCAATCAATGCAGCGCAAGAACATTTCATGTCTAATTTGATTCGACAATTGATAATCACGGAGATTGATAAAATTGAGGTTCCTGCAAATAAAGAAAATCCAGTCATGTTGTTTTTGCCAGAACATGAATGGCATGAAATCAGTTTATTGTTTTACCATTTTGTGTTGCGTAAAATGGGAAGATCGACGTTTTATTTAGGTCAATCTTTGCCTTATGATGCTTTGATTGAATGCGTTGAGCAAATTAAGCCGGTTTGTTTAATCACTTCTTGGCTGACTTCCGTTGATGCTGGTTTTGTCAAAAAATATTTTGAGCGCTTGTCGAATGATACCAATGGATTGAAAGTTTATGCCGGTGGATATCAAATGAAAGTGCATGGCGAGTTAATTTCAAACTGGGCAAATCCGATTGAATCTGTTGAAGATTTAAAACACTTGGCAAATCCAGCGTAATTCTTTTGCTTGTTTTAACAAGAATTAATTTCCTTTTGACTGAAAATTATTAATTTCAGCCTATAGAATTAATATTTTTCAGCATGAAATACGAAAGAATCGACAAAGGTTTATACATAAAAAACCGCGCAAAATTTTCAAAACAAATGGTTGCCAATACATTGGCTGTTTTCAATTCCAATGATATTTTCCCGATTTCAGCTGATAGTACGATGCCTTTTCAGCAACATCGCGACATTTTATATTTGTCAGGCGTTGACCAAGAAGAAAGTATTTTGGTGATTTTTCCTGATTGTAAAAATGAAAAACACCGAGAAATTTTATTTCTAAAAGAAACTTCAGATTTGATTGCCATTTGGGAAGGCGAGAAGTTGACCAAAGAAACGGCTTTCGAAACTTCTGGTATTCAAACCGTTTATTGGTTGAATCAATTTCCAGTGATTTGGAAACAATTGATGGCTGAAGCGCATGGCATTTATTTCAACACCAACGAACATTTACGCGCCAATACGGAAGCTGAAACGAGAGAAGATCGCTTTATCAAAAGTTGTCGCGCTGAATATCCTGCGCATGCAGTGTACAAAAGTGCGCCAATCATGCATAAAATTCGCTCAATCAAAGAAAAAGAGGAATTGGATTTGATGCAACACGCTTGTAACATTACTAAAAAAGGCTTGGAGCGCTTGCTTTCTTTTACAAAACCAGGTGTTTGGGAATATGAAATCGAAGCAGAATTGATTCATGAATTTGTGCGCAATCGTTCCAAAGGTTTCGCCTATACGCCAATCATTGCTTCTGGAAAAAATGCGTGTGTGTTGCATTATATCGAAAATAACCAACAATGCAAAGACGGCGATGTGATTTTGTTAGATGTGGCGGCGGAATATGCCAATTATGCATCTGATTTATCGCGCGCAATTCCTGTAAGCGGAAGATTTACGGATCGTCAAAAAGCAGTTTACAACGCTGTTTTACACGTCAAAAAGGAAGCGGAAAAGATGTTGGTTCCGGGCACAATTTTAGCTGAATATCAAGCGGAAGTTGGGCGCATCATGGAAAGTGAATTATTGAAATTGAAATTGATAGATTCAACGGATATTAAAAATCAAAAGCCAGATTGGCCAGCATATAAAAAATATTTCATGCATGGAACTTCGCATTTCATTGGTTTAGATACACACGACGTAGGTTTGTGGAACGAACCAATTCAAGCTGGAATGGTTTTCACTTGTGAGCCAGGGATTTACATTCAAGAAGAAGGATTGGGAATTCGTTTGGAAGACAATTTGGTGGTACAAGAAAACGGAGCGCCATTCAATTTGATGCGTGATATTCCGATTGAAGCAGATGAAATTGAATCTTTGATGAATTCTTGATTCCCCATTTAATGTTGCATTTCGAAAAAATTGGTTCCGGAAAGCCTGTAGTATTTTTGCATGGTTTTCTGGAATCTTCTTCTATGTGGGAATCGCTGGATCTAGTGCAATTTCCTTTTCAAAGCATTTTGATTGATTTGCCCGGACACGGAAAAACTCCTTTTTTGCCTGATGATGTTTCCATTGCAGCGATGGCGCAGGAAGTTTCTGAAACGCTCCAATCTTTGGATATTTCTGAATACGATGTCGTCGGACATTCCATGGGCGGCTACGTGGCGATGCAATTGGCGAAAATCAATGCAGGTGTAAACAAAATTTGCTTGCTCAATTCTAATTTTTGGGAAGATGCTCCGCAAAAGAAAATCGATCGAAATCGGGTGATTGAAGTGGTGAAAACCAACGCGCCGAGATTTATCAAGGAAGCGATTTCAGGATTGTTTGCGCAACCAGAAAATCATGAAAAGTTTATTCAAAAAGCGATTTCAGAAGCCAATTTAATGTCTGTTGAAGCCATAATTTACGCCACGAAAGCCATGCGCGATCGACCAGATTGTACGATTTTAGCGAAAGAAAAAATGGCTGATTTGAAAATCATTCAAGGCGAATTAGACCAAGCTGTATCGCTGGAAACCATGTTGGAGCATACGCGCAATCAGCAATTTAATATGTCTATTTTGCCGCGTGTGGCGCACATGACGCATGAAGAATCGACGGCGGATTTGCGGTTGATTTTGCGGGATTTCCTAATCCAATAATTCCAAGGAATCAGAAACCGCATATCCATTTTCATCTTGCAATAAACTTCTGAGTGTTTCGGCTTCTTTTTTTGAAACCACAAAAGTGTTCGAAAGTTTGTCGTGCCAACCTCTGCTTCCCAAGCAAGATAATATTTCAAAAGGAATGAATCTCGCAAGAGTGCGAATGGCGATTTTGTCTTTGCTTGGTGGATTTCCGTATTCGTCAATCACAACGGTTTGGGTGGCAAATTTGCCTATGGTTCGTTTGATGGTTGATTCGAGCAGGAAATAGTACAGAAATGTAATTAAATAGCTGATTAAATCGAAATTTATTCTGAAAGGTCCGA
>JBFYPS010000116.1:0-11372 GCA_041303135.1 Crocinitomicaceae bacterium
GTTAATAAGACAATAAGGTACTTTATCTATTTAACTAATTGTTTTTTAAATGTTTAAATATTTTTTCACTTCAATTTTTGTCAAGTAAACATTTTTCAGTTTATTTTTAAAAATAATCGAAAAACCTTGTATTTTCAGCAAATAATAAAGCTTATTGTCTTGATTTACTTGCTAATTTCTATATTTTCCAATCATTGAAATTATAGCCTGCAGCGAACTCTTTGTGCGTCATTCTTCTTTTTCCTTCAGGTTGAATTTCTGTAATTCTTAAATAGAAATCATTGCAAGGGAAAAGCAATCCTTCAGCATCTTTTTTCAAAAGTTTCGCATTTTCGACTGGAATTGCTGTTTTTTCTGTTCTGAAAATTTTCACTGTTTTGGATTCATTTCTACTTTCATTATTAATGGTTGTCCATGCAGTAGGATATGGCGAAAAACCACGACAAAAATCGTGAATTGTTTGTACATTTTGATACCAATCAATTTCACACATGGGTTTGAAGATTTTTGGCGCTGACTTTAGGTTCGATTCTATCAAACTATCTTGAGAAGTGCGAACTACAGAACCATCTTCGATTTGTGCCACACTTTTTACAACCAATTCTCTACCTAAATTCATTAATCTGTCGTGCAATTCTCCAGCAGTTTCATTTTCCCCAATCGCAATAGAATCTCTTTCAATCACCATTCCAGTGTCAATTTCTTTTTCAATGAAAAAAGTAGTGACGCCCGTTTTGGTTTCTCCATTAACGATTGCCCAATTGATAGGTGCCGCTCCACGGTATTGCGGTAGGAGAGAAGCGTGTAAGTTAATTGTACCTTTCGGTGGCATGTTCCAAATTACTTCAGGCAACATTCTAAAAGCGACAACAACAAATAAATCGGCATTTAATTCACTCAAAGATTGGACAAACGTTTCATCTTTTAAGTTCGTCGGTTGCAAAACCGGAATGTCATTTTCCACACAAAATGTTTTTACAGCACTTTCTGAAATTTTTTGTCCTCTTCCAGCTGGTTTGTCTGGCGCAGTAATACTTGCAACAACATTGAAGTTATTGTCGATTAAACCATCTAAAATACCAACTGCGAAATCAGGAGTTCCCATGAAAACAATGCGAAAATCTTTATTCATCATATCTGTGTGTTTTTCCAGTTAAAAAATTTCAAGTATAAAATAGATGCAGTTCCGAGTGTACAAAAATAAATGTATTCAACTGACCAAACCCAAAAAATATCTACGTGTAATACCTTAATTAATACAAAAGCACCTACAGTGTAAGTGAAAACACTCAAAAATTCGATTCCAAAACTGACCATGGTATTCCCGGAGCCATTGACAGTTTGAAATTTTACTGATATCAATCCAAAGATAAAGATTGATCCAGAAACAAATCTCAGAATATCGGCACTTTTTTCGATGTAGGCTTCTTGAGGATTGATCCAACTGATTAGTTTTTCTGGATACAGAAAGGAACCATGAAAAAAGATGAGTAAAAAGACAATCGTCAAAAATTGAATTCTTCGCTGAATGGTTTTAAGCGAGCCAAAATCTTTTCTACCAAGATACTGTGAAATATATGTTTTGGTTGTCGCTGCAAATCCCCAAATGGGAACGAATGCCAAAAAGTAAATTGCTCGGATATTTTGTGAAATTGTTAGATCTGATTTTCCCATTTGTTCGATCCAGGTGAAGAAAATCGTCCATGTTGCCAAGGCCATAAAACTTTGTAAAAACAAAGGAATTCCAACTTTTAGTAATTCAATAAACGATTTGAATTGAAAAGCGAAATGCGAAAAGAGTCCGTATTGTTTCACTTCTTTGGAGAAAATCAAGAATAACAACAGAAATAACATTCCCAAACCTTCGGCGCAGGTGGATGCTATGGCAGCTCCTTTCAGTCCCATTTCTGGGATCGAATGCCAACCAAAAATGAACAGATAATCCATCAAAACATTGGATAAAGCGACGATGATTGCACTGATTAATACAACCCAAGTTTTGCCGATGGCGTAGAAAAATGCTTGAATAGAGAGTGTTATCACACCAAAAAAGATGGCAAAGCTTCTGATTGATAAAAATGAAATTTGCGCTTGTGCCAAATCATTGTGTTTGGAATACATGGGCAACAAAATTGGCATCAAAAAATAAATCAAGCAAAACATGACGCTTCCAAAAAGAAACATCGTGAAAACAGAAGTGCCGAAAATTCGACCAACAGCATGACTTTTATCTTGACCAATTCTTCTAGCAATTAAGATTTGAGATCCGTCACTCATTCCCATTAATGCCGCAAAAACCGTGATGTAAATGAGTCCAGCATTTCCACTTGCATCGAAAGCCAACGTGTCATAGCGACTCAAAAAGCCAGCGTTTGTGAGCAGTACAATGGATTGAATAAAACTGGAAACCATCAATGGAAGGGCAACGCCCAAAATGGTTTTATATCTTAAATCTAACATGAAATCAATCGACTTGGATAACCAAACCTTTCAAATATTCACCTTCTGGATGAAAAGCATTGATTGGATGATCAGCTGGTTGGTGTAATTGTTCAATGATTCTCACTTTACGGCCACTTTCAATAGCTGCCGCAATGATAGTATTGTTAAAGAGGAATTTATCAACTACTTGAGAGCACGAAAAGGTGAAAATCAATCCTCCAGGTTTAATTTGACGAATCGCATGCGCATTCAATCTTTTATAACCTTGAATTGCTTTGTGACGTTTGTCTCTGTGCTTTGCAAATGCTGGAGGATCAAGCACAATAATATCGTATTCTTCTGGCAATTCTTTGATATATTCCATGGTATCAGCCACAATGGATTTGTGATTGGCGCCCATTTCGTTCAAAATGACATTTTCGTCTGTCAATTCAATCGCTTTTTTTGAACTGTCTAATGAATGTGCGAGAGTAGCACCACCAGCAATTGCAGACAAGCTGAAACCACCTGAGTAGCAAAATGTATTCAATACTTTTTTTCCAAGTGCATATTTTGCAATCAAATTTCGATTTTCTCTTTGGTCGATAAAAAATCCAGTTTTTTGTCCATTTACCCAGTCAATGTTATACTTCACACCATTTTCTAATGCTACATGAGGCGTAGCACAAGTACCATAAACATATTCGTTTACGATTTCTAAGCGAGCGGGTAAAGTGTCGTTTGATTTAGAGTAAATTGCAGTCAATTTATCACCTAGAACCCTTTGTATTGCTTGAGAAATGAAATTTATATCGCGATACATTCCAATGCTGTGACATTGAATAACAGCAACTCCATTGTAAAAATCTACGATCAAACCGGGCAAGGAATCGCCTTCTCCGTGAATCAAACGAAAGATGTTGTTCTTTTCATTCAATAAATTCAGATTTAATCGCATTTGAATGGCATTTTGAACCATTTCGTTGTAAAAATCTTGGTCAATTGGTCTGTCTGTAAAAGTCAACACACGCACAGCAATCGTGCTTGGCTGAAAATGTCCTCGCGCTATAAATTGACCTTTATGCCCAACAATATCAACCAATTCTCCTTCTAAAATATCAGAAGTATCAGTTTCAATGGCTCCAGAAAAGATCCAAGGATGGAAACGTTCAACTGAATTTTGTTTGTTTTTGCGAATTACAAGTGATTTGATGGACATATTTTGCTTTTAAATTCAAGCACAAAGGTATCAAGCTTTCTTGAATGAGAAGGGTGTTTAGTGAAGAAAGAAATTTGTTTTAATGGTAAATATTTGACTTTTAACTTCTTAAATTAAAACATCCATTTAAGAAATTTCTCATCTTTGAAATAAACATCTTTTAGAAACAGCAATCCGCCTTTATTATTGGGAACGACCGTGATATAATCAAATTGAATCAGAAAAGATTTTTTCAATTGAATCGGAAAATTAACTTTTCGTGACATGATACTGTCCAAACTATCTGGAATCATTGTGTTTTCATCTTGAGTCAAAACAATTTTAGCCAAATCAACTGGATTTTCGCAACGCACACAACCATGAGAATAGGTTCTTACTGTTGTATTAAATAAACCTTTGGTTGGCGTATCATGCACATAAACACCATATTTATTGCTGAATTCAAATTTGATGATTCCCAAAGAATTATGTGTTCCAGGATCTTGTTTTACGGAGTAAGGAAATGTGTTTTCTTTGATTTTCTTCCAATTCACCGTTGAAGGATCAACTTCTTCGCCTCGACGGTAAATTTTCATGTGGTTGCGCTTGAAATAATTTGGATTTCGCTTCACATCTGGCAAAATTTCCTTGCTTGTAATTGAATAGGGAACATTCCAATACGGAAAAGCCACAACAGTTCTCACTTTTGCAGTGAATTCTGGTGTTTGATGATCTGGTTTTCCAACGATTACTTTATTTTCACTTCGAAGCGTGTCGGTATTGTAAAATCTTAATTTGAATTCTGGAATGTTTACATAAATGTATTTTTCTGGGAAAGCATTTTTCCATCGCCATTTTTCCATTGCCAAAGCTGTTCGTCTGCAACGATGAAGATTCGTTTCTTCCAAAGACAAAGCTGTACTTGTTCCTACAACGCCATCTTTTTGCTGTCCATTTTCCTCTTGAAAAGCTTTCAAAGCAATCACAAACAATGAATCATTTGCATTTTCAGCCATTAAAAACCCTTTGTTGAACAGTGATTTTTTGGCTTGAATGATGGAATTGATTGAATCTTTTTTGACAGTTGGAACTTTTACTTGAATATTTTCCAAAGGATGAGAAAATGCAAAATGAAATAAACCGTACGCTAATTTTTGATAATTGGTATCCGCTGGTCCCCAAGAAATAATTTTCGCAGCAATCTCATTTTCAGTTGATGGAAAATTCAAAGTGCTTTTTAAAGAATCTAAATTAACATACTGAATCGGTCGCAAACTTTTTGTTGCAGTATCTAAAACACCTACTTTCAAATCAACTTTAAAACGAGCGAGCATTGCCGTAATGATAATTTCATTTTTGAGTTGATAAACGCTGTCCCATTTTAACGCCGAAAATCTTTTGCTCGGAAGTCCGAATGCAATCGGAGTTTTCAAATAATTTGAAAGAATTTGACCAGTGGTAGAAAGTTTTTCCTTTTCACACCAAATTGGTTTAAAATTTCTGGCTTTGTAAAAATCGAAAAGCAATTGCTGTCCAGCTTCATCAATTCCGATTTCAGATAGGTTATTGACGTCCAATAATTTCTCTAGTTTCTTTTCAACGCTGATTTTTTGATCGAGAAAGTCAATTTTCTTCTGCTCATTTTTACAGCTGAATAAAACCAAAAAAAAGCTTAAAAAGATTAGAATGAAAGACGTAATTTTTACCATAACGTCGTGAAATTAGTTATTTTTACACGAAATGTATTCATGTTTAAGTTAAAAATCTACAAACCAATTCATTAATAATAAATGCCAATCATTACTTACATCATCATTGGAATTACCATTCTTGTTTCTATGCAAGGATTTAATTCAAAAGATTTTGCCTATAAAATGTCTTTTTCTCCTTATTTGGCGAAGCATTATAATCAAAAAGAAAGGTTTTTTACGCACATGTTTGTGCATTCAGATTGGGGACATTTATTTTTCAATATGTTTTCATTTTACATGTTTGGAGAATTTATGGAAAAGGATTTGATTTTTACTTACGGCGTTGCCAAAGGGGAAATCATTTTTGGTGGTTTATATATTTTAGGTGGATTATTTGCAACACTTTGGCCATATATTAGAAATCAAGACAGTGATACTTATTATTCAGTTGGTGCTTCAGGGGCTGTTTCCGCAGTTATTTTCGCTTCCGTTATTTGGTATCCGCCTTTAAAAATGGGATTGATATTTTTACCGATTCCAGTTCCAGGATACATTTTTGGACCCTTGTATTTGGCTTTTGAATATTATGCATTTAGACGGGGCGGAAGTAAAATTGCCCATGACGCGCACATTGGTGGTGCTGTTTTTGGCATTATTTACATTTTAATTATTAATATTGACAAAGGAAAAGAGTTAGTCAATTACATTTTCAGATAAAAATGAGTGTTTTATACGTGAACAATAATGGTGTAGTTTTACCAAATACTGGTGCAACAATCGCTGCTGGAAACAGATCTTATTTATATGGTGATGGACTTTTTGAAAGTGTCAGAATCATGAATGGGCGACCAATCAATTTTGTCAATCATTTTAATAGAATTCAAGAAGGTGCTAAGGCTTTGAAAATGAGAATTCCTGCTTTTTTCACAGCTGAATTTTTCGAAACAAAAATCAAAGATTTAATTCAAAAATCCAATATTCAAGAAGGTGGAAAATGCCGCGTTTCCATCGATAGAGCTGCAGGTGGAACTTATTTTCCTGATACAAACGAAGTTTCTTATTTCATTGAAGTTTATCCTTATGAAGCGAATTATTTTGAGTTAAATTCAAAAGGATTTGAGGTAGACATTTACATGGACATGAAAAAACAGAAGAACTTTTTGTCTAATTACAAAACTAAAAATGGTTTGTTGTATGTTATGTCGGCCATCGCTGCACGCGAGAAAAACCTAGATGATTTGTTGTTAAGCAATGAAAAAGGAGGGATTTTAGAAAGTTCAAATTCCAATTTGTTTGTGGTAAGCAACGGCGTTCTTTATACACCAAGTTTGGACGAAGGCTGTTTGGCTGGAACGATGCGCATGCAAGTCATCAATTTGGCGATTCACCATGGAATAAAAGTGTATGAATGCACCATTTTACCTCAAAATTTATTGGCTGCGGACGAAATATTCTTGACCAACGCAATCCGAGGAATTTCTTGGGTTGGCGGTTACAGAACCAAAAGATATTTTAATGTGATTTCAAGAAGAATTCAAGCTTATTTGAATGATTATTGGGAAAATCAAGAATAATTTTGGTTTTTCAAGTGCGAATTATTGAAAATCAAATAATTCAGTGAATTTTGAAAATTGTACAATTGATTCATAAATCCTTGATAGACTATAATTTATTTATAGCGATTTGTACCGTTTCATTTTTTCATTTTTGCAGTCAAATCTTGGAGATTTCCTATCCACTTGAATTTTATTTATTCGGATTCTTTTCAACGTTAGCGACTTATAATCTTTTTAGATATTACAATGATTTTAAGCATTTTGTAGTTGGGAATCAAAGTGTTCGGTTTTGGATTGTTGTTGCTAGTTTACTAATCGCGCTATCGAGTTTTTTGTTTTTTGAAATAGATTTAAAACTGGCATTTTGTTGTCTTGGATTTTTGACTTTTTTCTACAAATTTGACCTAATTTGGAAAATGCATTTGCGTAAAATTCCTTTTTTAAAATTGCCGATTATTGTATTGGTTTGGGTGATTTCAGGATGCATCTTCAGTTTGTTAAATCCAGCACTAAATATTTCAAACAAGCAAATTTGGATTTTTATTGTCATTCAAAGTTTATATTTTGCTGCGATTTCAATTCCATTTGATGTCTTGGGATTGATAGAAGACAACATTGTCACGATTCCATCTAAAATAGGGGTGAAACGTGCGTTTTTATTTTCAAAAACATTATTAATTATTGCGGTTTCAATTGGTTTTTTCTTTTCAAACAATTCCTTTTTTCAACTGCCATTTTTGCTATTTGGTGCAATCACTTTAATATTCATTCAGATGTGTGAGTCTTTGGAAAACAAATATTTACAATTTTATTTGCTGGATGGTTCGATTTTAATTCAAACGATTATCTTTTGGCTTTTCAGTGTTTAAATCTCGAAATTTTGCTAAAATCAATTTAGACTAACAATAGAATGTGAGAAAGTTCGTGATTTCGGGTGAGTTTTTCAGTCTGATTTCGTTTACTTTTGATTTTTCATTTTATTCAAAAATTCAAGTTTATGAACGTTCATTTTATTGCCATTGGAGGAAGTGCCATGCACAATTTAGCCATCGCATTGAGTAGAAAAGGCGCAAATGTTACTGGTTCAGACGATGAAATTTTTGAACCATCTCGCACAAGATTAGAAAAACAAGGTGTATTGCCTGAAGCCATTGGTTGGTTTCCAGAAAAGATTACTGCTAATTTGGATGCCATCATTTTGGGAATGCATGCCAGAGAAGACAATCCTGAATTATTGAAAGCGAAGGAATTAGGAATTCAAGTTTATTCGTATCCTGAATATTTATACGAACAAAGTAAAGATAAAAAACGCATTGTTATCGGTGGAAGTCATGGAAAAACAACCATCACTTCGATGCTTTTACACGCAGTTTCTAAATTGGGTGTTCAAGCTGATTATATGGTTGGAGCACAATTAGAAGGATATGATTGCATGGTGAAATTGACTGAAGAAGCACCTTTTATGATACTAGAAGGCGACGAATATTTGAGTTCACCGATTGACAGACGACCAAAATTTCATTTATACAAACCAGATGTAGCGTTGTTGAGCGGCATTGCTTGGGATCATATCAATGTTTTTCCAACGTTTGAAAATTATGTGGATCAATTTGATATTTTTTGTCAGCAAATCACGCCAAATGGAACTTTGATTTACAATCAAGAAGATTTAGAGGTAAAGAAATTAGGTGAGAAATATGCTGATAGAATCCATTCAATTGCTTATGAAACGCCTAAATATCAAGTTACTGAAACTGGAACTTTGCTTGAGTTTGAAGGTAATCATTATCCATTGAAGATTTTTGGTGGACACAATTTACAAAATTTGATGGGTGCAATGCACTTAGCAAAATCGATGGGAATTGAATCTGTTGATTTTTTGAAATCCATGGAAAGTTTCACTGGCGCAGGAAAAAGATTGCAAAAAGTTGTTGAATCACCAGAATTTGTGTTGTTCAAAGATTTTGCACACTCGCCATCAAAGTTAAAAGCCACAACGAAAGCTGTGAAGGAGCAATATCAGCAAAGAAAAGTGGTTGCTTGCATGGAATTACATACATTTTCATCCTTGAAAAAAGAGTTTTTGCCACAATATGAAGGCGCGATGAATCAGGCGGATGAAGCCATTGTTTATTTCAGTCCAGAAGTTGTAAAACACAAAAAACTAGAACCAATCTCTAAAGAGCAAGTGCTAGCCGCTTTTGGTGGAAAGGTGAAAGTGATGACAGAAACTTCAGAAGTTTTAGACTTTATCAAAACTCAATCTTGGAAAAATCAAGTTTTACTGATGATGAGTTCAGGAAATTTTGATGGAATTGATTACGACCAATTGGGAGATGAAATTATTTCAAACTATCTATAAATTCCAATTTAATTCTACTTTAAATCAAGGAATAGTAAAATTAATTTGAGCTGAGATACTGCTCGTATTCAATGCTGAAACAGAAAAGGTTGTTTGATTTGAATTTATCCAATCTCCTGAATTTGCTGTATTATTTCCATCTGCATCATACAAAGTATAGAGATAGTAAAATCCTGGATGCATGTAATTGAAAGTATAGGAATTATCATTTGAAGCCAAAATAACATATCTTGATCTATATTTCAAATTACCTGCATTGAAATTAAATCCAGAAATCAATGGTTGCGTAGTAATAATCAAAAACACTTTTTTATTCACGTCAGGATTCAATGAGCTTGAAAAAGAATAGTTTACTGTGGTTTTTCCCAAATAGGGTTGTTGTCCTTCTGAATATGGATCTCCTCCAGTGATGGAATAAAAAATACTTTCTGAAAGTGCTGTAAATGTCGCATTGAAATCTTTGGTCAAAGTTTTTTGAGGAAAATTAAACAAATCAACTGCAGCTTGACAGGAAGAAATATCTTGCAATTTTGCTTTCCAAGTCATGTGTGGAACAGCGGTTTCAAGCGTGTTGTATTGATTTGTAAATGCTTTTAAAATCAAACTATCTTCTCTAAAAATAACTTCAGTAAAAGCTCTTTTTTTTCCAATAACCATTTCAGAAAATCGGTAATAATCGCTCGTTGAAGTTTCAGAAACGCTATCTGCGATTAAATATGAAACTCTCGTTTGTCCGCCAAATGAGCCACCATTTCTAAATGCAAGTCGATATTGGTTGTTGAATTTTACTATAAAAAATGACATGTGAATATCATTCATCGAATCTAATTCATTTTTGGAAGAAATTTGATTGGATGAAATGGGTCTGAAATCAACAATCCATTCAGGAAAACTGCCCAAAGCTGTAGTAGAAGTGACAGGACCATTCCAAATGCCTTTTATTTTTCCCAATAAATTGAATCCTAAAGTATTCTCTATTTTAGAAAGAGGATCAGAATTATCAATATCATCTACAATTGGGTCTTCTTTCTTCTTGCAAGCAAAAAGAATTAGAATCCCAAAGGAAAATATAACAGCAATATGTTGGAATGATTTCATGGGTTTTATTATGCACCGAATTGTCTCAAATGATGATCTAAATGTTTGTAAAACATATTGTTCCATTCATTTTTATTCAGTCTACCGAAAGAATGAGATTCTAAATTGTCAAAATAATCTGCTCCTGATTCAAACGCGCGATTGATGTATTCAATCAAGCGTACTTTTTCTGCTTCAAAGTTTTTCTCGTCTTTGATAATAAATGCAGGTGCTGTAGGATTATTTGGTTTGTATAAAACTTCATTTGTAACCTTACTTTTTACCAATAATTTCAAAATGAATTTCATGAAAGCGCCTGGTTTTTTGTGCTTTTCAGGTTCATATATAAATTCATAAGTTACGTTGCAATGCGCCAACATTTGAGAAACTGACATTTTTCCCCATTGTGCTGGAGATTCTGGTGTTAAGCTGTTAATTCTTTCAATTATTTCAGCAACATCATTTTGGTTGAAAACGTTCTTCATCATTCGTAAATAAATTTGTTTCAGTGAATGTAGATAAAATTACCAATAATTATTAAAAATCAGTAATGTACAATATTAATTTCTGGATTTTTTCTCAAAAAATAGTTCAAAATAGTCCTAGCATCTCGATCTTCTTGCATAAAATCGATGTGATTTATCCAAGTTTTATTGTTGTGTTTCATCACATAAAATGGTACAAAACCATAGCCGCGATAACTTCCGTTTTCAATTAAAATGATGCATTTTTCATTTCGTTCGCGGCCATTTTCCACAATGTAAAAATTAGAATCATCGAAGGAAAGTTGGTCAATCAGCGATTGAACGCGCAAATTATATGTGTCTGGTTTTTCTTCCTGGATGCAAGCGCCTTGACAATTTTTAATTTGATAGCCAAAGCAAGCGCTTTCCGTTTTATATAAACCGCAAAGTTTCTGACACAAATTCAATTTCTCGCATTGATGTGTAAGATAACTTACTCCATCTGCTTTGGAAGTGAATGTTGTTAAAGGTGTTTCTAATTTTTTGTCGGTTTTATCAATATACAAATGCAAATATCCGTTGCTGTCTTCAAAATAAAAAAGC
>JBFYPS010000117.1:0-5183 GCA_041303135.1 Crocinitomicaceae bacterium
AACATGTTGGAAATTTTCCTGGTGTGACAGTTGACAAAAAATCAGGAAAAATAAAACTTTCAGAAAATACGGTTGAAATCATTGATTTACCTGGAACTTACAGTATTTATCCAAGATCGAAAGATGAACAAGTTGTATTGGATGTCCTAAAAAATAAGAATCATCCTGACCATCCCGAAGCATTGATTGTGGTAGTTGATACATCCAATTTGGAAAGAAATTTATTGCTTTTCACACAAATTTACGATTTGCAGATGCCCGTGATGTTGGTTTTAAACATGTCTGATGTTGCCTTCAAATCAGGGAAAAAATTTGATCATGATGCTTTTCATGAGCGCTTTCCGGGAGTTCCAGTGGTGGAAACCAATGCTCGAATTGGCACAGGAATTAGCAGAATTATTGAAAATATTGACAAAGGTTTTGATTCTGCAAATTTTGACGCTGTAATTCCAGATTTTGACATTTTTTCAGCGCAAAATATAGATAATCAAGCGGATGAAACAAATAAAAGATATCAGTTTATCAAAGCTTTGATTCCTAAAATCATACATCAAGAAGAAAATAAAAAACAATTCAAAGTCAGTTGGCTAGATAAAATCTTGATTCATCCCATTTTTGGATATTTGATTTTTGCAGGGATTTTAATGTTGCTTTTTCAATTGATATTTTCTTTGGCAAGTTATCCGATGGATATGATTGACGGTATTTTTGGAACGTTAAGTGAATACATTCAAGCCAAACTTCCTGCAGGATTATTTACTGATTTACTTTCGCAAGGAATTGTCCCAGGTTTGGGTGGCGTTATTATTTTCATTCCCCAAATTGCTTTACTTTTTCTGTGTTTGGGTATTTTGGAAGAAACAGGATATATGTCACGCGTTGTTTTTATCATGGATCGTTTGATGCGTCCTTTTGGATTGAATGGAAAAAGTGTCGTTCCGCTACTTTCTAGCGCTGCGTGTGCAATTCCTGGAATCATGGCAACACGAACTATTTCCAATTGGAAAGAAAGATTAATCACCATCATGGTTGCTCCTTTGATGAGTTGCAGCGCTAGAATTCCGGTTTACACTTTATTGATTGCCTTGGTCATTCCTGCTCAAAAAGTATTTGGATTTTTGAATCTTCAAGGATTGGTGCTTTTCAGTTTATATGCTTTAGGATTAATTTCCGCTTTGTTGGTTTCATTGGTGATGAAATGGCTAATCAAATCAAATGAAACGAGTATTTTGATGTTAGAATTGCCTGAATTTAAATCGCCTAGATGGGGAAATGTTTTCATTAGTTTGTTCGAGAAAGTAAAGGTATTTATCTTCGATGCAGGGAAAGTAATTTTGGCTGTTTCTATTATTTTATGGGCAATGGCGAGTTTTGGTCCAGGAGATAGAATCGAAAAAGCAGTTCAAAAAATAGAAAAACCAAGTAACGGTTCGACGCAGCAAATTGCGAATTATGACCTTCAAGTAAAAAACGCCAAACTGGAAAACTCTTTCATGGGAATTTTAGGAAAAACGATTGAACCTGTGATCAAACCAATTGGTTATGATTGGAAAATTGGAATTTCTCTTCTAACTTCATTTGCGGCAAGAGAAGTTTTTGTGGGTTCAATGGCAACGATTTACAGCGTTCAAGACGATGGAGAGACGAACTTAGGATTGATGCAAAAAATGCGTGCTGAAAAATGGTCTGATGGTAAACCAGTTTATTCTTTGGCTGCGGGATTATCTTTGATGGTTTTCTATGTGTATGCGATGCAATGCATGGCAACTTTAGCAATCGTAAAAAGAGAAACAAAATCGTGGAAATGGCCATTGATACAGATTTTGTATATGGGAGTTTTGGCATATGCCGCAAGTTTTATTGTCTTTAAACTATTTTCATGATGCAAACAATTTTCGTCATCATCGCAGTTACAGCGGCTTTGCTTTACCTCGGCGTAAAAGCTTACAAAGCATTTTTCTCCAAGAAAAATAGTTGTGAAGGTTGTGCTTTTTCTAAAACGGTAGATGATTTAAAATAAGCGTTGAAATTGAAAAAGATCTTAAAAATCATATTCTTAATTATCATTTCAATTGAAATTATTGCCTTGATTTTGTTTTTCGTGCAACCACATTTTTCTACTCAAAATATTCAAAAATCAACAAATTCTAGCGTTTCCATGTTTCCAGATTCTTGTGAGGAATATGTGACACACGCCAATCAGCTCAACGACAGCGTTCGAAACTACTTGGAACAATCATACTTAAGTGGAATTGGCATTTTAAAGTACTACAGAGAAATCAAGCCGAAACTCGATTCTGGAAAATTGGTTTTGATTGAAAATAATCGGCATTATTTGCTAGATACTATGTATTACAGCTATCCATTTCTAACGGTTAAAAGTGCTAATTTATTGAATGAAATCGGTGAGAAATTTCATCAAAAATTGAAGAATACGCATTTGAAGAAGACTAAATTTATTGTCACTTCTTTGTTACGAACTGTAAGCTCCATTACCAGATTGAGAAAAAGAAATAGAAATGCCATCAAATACAGCTCTCATTTGCACGGAACTTCTTTCGATATCAGTTACGATGAATTTGATAATCCAAAGAAGCTAAGCGCAGCGGAGTTTGAATATTTGAAAGAAATATTGGCACAAAGTATTTTTGAATTACGCAACGAAGAAAAATGCTGGGCGACACATGAAAAATGGCAAACTTGTTTTCATGTGGTGAGCAGGTAATTAGAAGAACTGAATTATATCAGTTTTTTGATTTTTTAAAAATTGACATTCAAACATTCATTAACTTTGCAACAAAAATAGCATGCGTGTTTTCATATTTTTTGTCATCTTTATAGTGGCAACCACTTTGGGATATTTTATCTTAAAACCCAATGATCATCAAGACGAACTTCCAGTGATTAATCCAGTCGATGTTTCTTCAGAAATGGTGGATTCTAGCGTAATCAGAAAAGGCTTTGGTCACAGAATTGGAAATTTTGAATTTTTGAATCAAGACAACCAAAAAATTGGTTTGAAAGATGTGAAAGGTAAAGTATTTGTTGCAGAATATTTTTTCACTACATGTGGTACGATTTGTCCCAAGATGAACGAGCAAATGCAACGTGTTCAAAAAGCTTTTTTGAAAAACCCTGATTTTAAAATTTTGAGCTTTACAGTTGATCCTGAAGTAGATTCTGTGGCTCAAATGAAAATGTATGCAGAGGGACATGGTGCAGAGAAAGGTCAATGGCATTTTTTAACTGGCGATAAAAAAGATTTATACAGCTTGGCAAGAAAATCATTTTTCATTTTGAAACCAGCTGAAGCAGAAAATTTAGGCGACGCTGGAAGTGATTTTATTCACACCAATAATTTTGTTTTGGTGGATCAATTACTCAGAATCAGAGGATATTATGATGGAACTAACGCCAAAGATGTTGACCGATTGATTCATGATATTGATGTCGTTTTGGCAGAGAAAAAATAGTAATTCACACCCTTTTTTGGAACTTTATTAAAAAGAAAAACCAGCACTTTGGATGCTGGTTTTTTAATTTTATATCGTTTTTCTTAACCGTTAATCGTATAGGTGTTTCCGTTGATTGTAATGGTAAATGTACCATCGCAAGTTCCTGAACCATAATCAATCACACGCACTGGTTTTCCTGTTGGCGTAATTTCTAAAGTTCCTTGCGTGATATAGCCACAACCCACTTTGATGTGCAATGGAGCAGTTGTGTGCGCTTCGTATCCGTCACCATTTACAACTGTTGCGTTCGCTGTTCCAGTGATATCGTATTCATCATCCCAAAAATTCAAATGCGTATTGTATCCTGCAGTAAACGTTCTTACTCTTGAAGAAGTGTAATTTACAACCTCACCTGTTGCCAAAGTTGCAATACCATTTATTTCAATATTGTAATAAGGTTGACCGATGGTATTTGCACCCATATTGGTGATTGTTTTTGTTCCTTCTAATTTGTGATTATTTACATAATAATCAACTGGAGTATGTGTAATTACAGTTCCTTGAGCATAGTATGAACCAGTAAAAGTGGTGGTGATTTTTCCTCTTCTTTGTTTGCCGTCGTTGCAATCACAATTGGTATTTCCCCAATCGATTGTAATTGATTTTGGAGAACTTAAAGTATCAATCGTAATGATAACGCTGCAAGCTGCTTTTTCAATCACAGTATTTTCAGCATTTGCCAAATCATAGACAGTCACTTTTCCGCTTTTGTAGAAAATCATATTACCTGTAATCGCCTGATCTGTCATGTTGGTCATTTCGTCAAAAGCATTTTCAATAATGGCATTGGTTCTTGGTGCATTGCTTTTGTCATATTTATTTTTCAAGCAGGAATTCAAAAAGAAAACGCTTGTAACAAGAGATGAAATCAAAAGAAACTTCTTCATAATTAAAATATTTAAGTGGTTTTTACTTTCTCAAAGTCAATTTTTGAACACTAAATTAAGAAAAGACAAGAATTAAGCCAAATTTATTTCTTCTCAATCTCGCGCAAATTCTCCATTTTCTTGCGCACCAAGAATTCATTGATGTCTTCTAAATGTTCTTTCACGCGTTGATTGCCAAATTCTACCACTTTGGTTGCCAAGCCATCTAAGAAATCACGGTCGTGAGAGACTAAAATCAATGTTCCGTCAAAATCTTTCAAGGCATCTTTGATGATGTCTTTGGTTTTCATATCCAAGTGATTTGTTGGCTCATCTAAAATCAACAAATTGACTGGTTGCAACAACAATTTAATCATCGCCAAACGGGTTTTTTCACCACCGGAAAGCACTTTTACTTTTTTGGTTGAATTGTCGCCACCAAACATGAAAGCACCTAGTATATCTTTGATTTTATTGCGCACATCTCCTTCAGCAGCGTGATCGATGGTTTCAAAAACGGTCAAGGTTTCATCCAATAAAGATGCTTGATTTTGGGCAAAATAGCCGATTTGAACATTGTGTCCTAATTCCAAACTTCCTTGAAAATCGATTTCTTTCATGATGGCTTTCACCAAGGTCGATTTTCCTTCTCCATTTCTACCAACAAAGGCAATTTTTTGTCCTCGCTCGATGGTCAAAGACGCATTTTTGAAAACGGTGTGGTCGCCATAAGATTTCGAAAGTTCACTCACAACTACTGGATAATTTCCTGAACGTGGCGCCGGCGGAAACTTTAATCTCA
>JBFYPS010000118.1:0-9377 GCA_041303135.1 Crocinitomicaceae bacterium
ACCGGAGGAACTTCATTGTTCACCGGAACAAGTTTCACAACACCGAGTTTGACATCAACAACAACTTATTATGCAGAAGTCGCAAATGGTTCATGTGTGAATGCTACAAGAGAAGCGGTTGTAGCGACGATTGGAGGATGTACAAAGATTCAAACTTCACAATGTGGAACAACGATCACAAATGTAAATACTGGTGTTTGGGCAAAAAATATTTTAGGGGCTACAGACTATAAATTTGAAATTACTGATCCAAGTAGCAATGTAACAGTTTTAGAAGGGACATCAAGAAATTTTAAATTTTCACAATTTGCGTTCGTGAACAATACAACTTACAATGTTCGTGTATCCGCAAAGACAGGAAGTGTTTATTCAGAATATGGCGCTTCATGTTCAGTAAGAATAGAGCAAACAAGCAAAATTCAAACTTCGCAATGTGGTGTGCAAATTGCTACTCCTACCACCAATGTTTGGTCAAGAATTGTAACAGGTGCAACAGGTTATCGATTTGAATTGACAGACCAAAGCAACAACGTAACGATTTTAGATAATCCAACGAGAAGCTTTAAATACAATCAATTCACTTACATTCCTGGAGAAGTTTATTCCGTGCGTGTTTCTGCCAAAACTGGAAGTTATTATGCAATTTATGGAGCTGCTTGTAATGTTACTGCACCAGCAACAATTGCATCGCGTCCTCAGGAAGTTGTAGAATTGAAAAGCTTGAACGAACCGACGTTTGATTTCGAGGCATTCCCAAATCCATCGAATGGAGATTTCACGATATCTTCAAGTGAAGCAGGAACATTCAAGATCCTAAATGAACTTGGACAATTGATAAGAACTGTAGAAATCACCGAAGCCAACGGCAATCAAGTGAACGTTGAAAACATGCCAAACGGTGCGTATTTTGTGACTGGAAGGTTGAATGGCGAAGCAGTGACGAAAAAAGTGATAGTAGTTAGATAGTTTCAAAAAATAAAAACGAATGAAGTCTAAAGTCTAAAGTCTAACATCTTTAGTCTTTCAGTCTAGAAAAAAAAGTCTCATGGAAGTAATTCTGTGGGACTTTTTTGTTTCATTCAGAACAAAAAAAGACTGTTTTAGAACATTTTTAATTTTGGAGCTTGTTAAATTTCAACAATTTGTTTTTTTTGACTTGTCGAATAGTTTGTCTCTCTTTATTTTGGAGAAAGACTTAATATTTTGAGTATATTTATTAAATATAATTTCAATTGAGCAAGAAATGAAAAAATTCATACTATTACTTTGTATTTCAGCTTGTTTTCTAAGTGAAATTTATGCCTCTGTAGAATATAATAAAATTGAAAAGGCCATTTTAAATAGTGATTTTAGATCAGCTAAAATATACGCCCAAACGGCTAAGAAATCAATTTATTTAGAAAGTTTAAATAGAATAATAGAAAGAAAGGCAACGTATCAAGATTATTTGATTTTTACTTCAAATTCAGATATTTATGGAGAAATTGAGTTCAAGAAATTAAATGATTTTCTATCAAGTGAAATAATTCCTCCTAGAAGCAATCAAAATGTTAATTTAAGTTATGTGAAATTCAAACAAGAACAGATAACTATTATTAGAAATGAATTGAAATTAGAGACGGCTAACAAAGAGAATGAAGACTTGAAGCAATATTTAAAGGGCATTCAAAACAAATTTTCCAAAGATTATGAAAGGTCACTTTTGTATGCCAATATTCACGACATTGTCATGTTGGAGATTCAACAAAAAACGGATGAGGGGATTTTAAAAAGCAAGCAAAATATTTACAAAGCAAACAGATTAAAAGATACCAATTTGATCTTATTATCAAAGTTTTATTATGCTGATTTTTTGATAAATAAGGGAGATTTAGAAGGGTATATTAATCTTTGTAAAGAAAGTTTAACCATTGAAAATCAATTAAAGGAAAAAACTTCTTTGTATGAATCGACCATTGAACATTTATTGGATGCGTATATTTACAAAGGAGATTTTGATGAGGTTTTTATTGAGAAACTACTTTTTAGTTTATATGAAACCCCGAAAAGTAAATACAATAGCTATAGTTTTTATATTAAATATTTAGGAGAATTGGCTGATTCACCTGCAAGTCAACAAAGAATTTTCAAATTATTTAATGTTACTAATTTAATTGAGTTTTGTGAACTTGCCGCAAAAGCAACGGATGAAAAACTCAATCCAATGTTGAGATATCATCTTCATAATGAAAGTGGTATTAGTTTATATAAAAACAAAAAATACAAAGAAGCCTTTGAATATAAGACTTCGGCTTTAATATTAATTCGAAAGATTTATTCACAAGATTTAGCTAAAAGCATCGCAGATTTTAATACGATTGAAATTCAAAAATCAAAGGAGCTTGCCATTCAAAAAGAAAAGGAAAAAAATAAATGGTATGTTTTGATTGCCTCCATTGTTGGGTTTTTCCTGTTTGTCACCTTAGTTTTAATTGTGCGAATTTTAAAAAATTCCAAAATCTTGAAAATAAGAAATGCGGAAAAAGAGATGTTGTTGAAAGAAATTCATCACAGGGTAAAAAACAATTTTCAAACGATTTCCAGTTTAATTGAATTGCAATCCAAAGACATCGAAGATGAAAAAGCATTGGGACGATTGAATGAAGGTCAAAGTAGAATAAAATCGATGTCTTTGATTCATCAAAAATTATATCAAAAAGAAGATATTTCGACAGTTGACTTTCAAGAATATTCAGAGCAATTGTTGAATGAAATTGTGTTTATGTATGGTTTTTATCACGTAAAAATTCAGGTAGAAGTCAACCAAATTCAACTAGACATAGATACTGCCATACCACTTGGCTTAATTATCAATGAACTTTGTACAAATAGTTGTAAATATGCATTTTCTAATGAAAAAGAAAATGAAATTTTCATAGAAATAAAACCCTTTGACAAAGATAAATTTGTATTAATCTACCAAGACAATGGCCCAGGTTTACCTGATAATTTGGATTTAAAGAAAATCAAAAGTTTAGGTTTAAGATTAATTCAAAGACTTACAAAACAATTGCATGGTACATTTAAGTACAGCAAGGAAAAGGCAGCAATTTTTGAAATTACGTTCAAAGATTCTAGCAAACGCAAAGAAATTGATTAAAAACACTACTATGTCTAAATTGAGAATTGCAGTTATTGAAGATGAAATAATCATTGCGGACAACATCTGTTTGACGCTTGAAGATCTGGGCTATGAAGTACTAGAACCAGCAATTTCATATTCTGAAGCCTTGGAATTGATTCAAAGTAAAAGACCAGATTTGGTGTTGCTAGACATCCAACTTTCTGGTAAAAAAGATGGAATTGATTTAGCAATAAAATTGAAAAAAGAATTTAATATTCCATTCATTTTCTTGACTTCTTTTGCAGATACATTAACCTTAGAAAGAGCTAAAAAAGCAAATCCAAATGCTTATTTATTAAAACCATTTAATAAAGAGGAATTATATACCTCCATTGAAGTTGCGATTTACAACGACCAAGAAGAAAAGAAAAAATCGAGAAAAGATGTCCTTTTTGTCAAGCAAAAACACCTTTTTATCAAACTTCAAATGGAAGATATTTTGTTTTTCAAAAGCGACCATGTATATGCAGAAATTCATACAATTGATGGTGAAAGATACGTTGTGCGAGGTTCATTAAATGATTATGAAGAACAACTAAACCAACATTTTGTGCGCGTTCACCGAAGTTACATCATAAATAAGTTACAAATCAAATCTTTTGACCTTAAACAGGTTAATTTAACTGGAGCATCGATTCCAATAAGTAAAAACTATATTGAAAATCTTCAAAATAGTTTGATGAATCACTGATTTTAGATGGTTTAGAACAAATAAACGATTATTCAGAACAATTTTTAGAAAATCGAAAGTAGTTATATCTTTCTTTGAGACAACTTAAAAAGATAGATTATGATATTTAGTGTTCTAAAACTTGAAAATCAAGCAAAAAGATTATTCTTTTTGGTACTTTTTTCCTTGCTAGCATTCCAACAAAATGTATTTTCTCAATGTTCAACTACATTTGTTACAAATTCAGATTGTAGGTATGATCCTATAAATACATTTTCATTGGGAGGTGTTGCATCAATAGGCAACAACAATGTCGAAGATGTATGTAATTCAAATGGTTATTATTCATTTTCAACACCAGTTAGAACATTAACAATTGGTGCAACAATTCCTTGGACAGCCACAGTAGGTAATGGAATTTATACTGACGGTATTGCAATTTGGATAGATTTAAACAATAACAATGTATATGAATCTTCAGAAATGGTTTCATCTAGTCCACCTGGGACTACAACAAGTCATAGTCAAAGTTTTGTTATGCCAAGCGGTGTTACGGGCGTGCAATTGAGAATGCGCGTAAGAAGTGCATACTCTAGCTCAATAACCTCAAGTCAGGCTTGTACTAATGGAATTGGAGGTGGATATGGAGAAACTGAGAACTATTTTGTAATTTTAGATGGAGGATGCACAAACCCTACCATTTCAAGCACTCTTGCAGCTTCCAGATGTGGAACAGGTTCTGTGACATTAGAAGCAACACCTAGCGCTGGAATCATTAATTGGTACGATGCTTCAACAAGCGGAACGTTAGTTGGAACAGGAACGAGTTTTGCGACACCAAGTATTTCAACAACAACAACTTATTACGCTGAAGCAGTGGATGGTTCTTGTGTAAGTGCGAGTAGAACAGCTGTAGTTGCAACCATCAACACAACGCCAAACATCACAAGTACACTTGGAGCATCAAGATGTGACGCAGGAACCTTGACTTTAGAAGCAACACCGAGCGCGGGAACGATTGATTGGTTTGCAGATGCGACTGGAGGAACTTCTTTGTTCACAGGAACAACTTTCACAACACCGAGTTTGACAACAACAACAACTTATTATGCAGAAGTTGGTGATGGTTCATGTGTGAATGCAACAAGAGAAGCGGTTGTAGTAACAATAGGAGGATGTACAAAAATTCAAGCATCTCAATGTGGTTCAATTATTACTAGTGTAAATGTAGGAGTTTGGGCAAAAAATGTGATTGGTGCAACAAATTATAAATTTGAAATCACAGATCCTTCTAATAATGTATTTGAATTTGAGACAAGTAATAGATATTTCAAATTTTCAGAAATAGCATTTATTAACAGTACAACTTATTCGGTAAGAGTTGCAGCAAAGGTAAATGGAGTTAATTCTGCTTATGGAGACGCTTGCAATATTCACTTTGAATATCAAACTAAAATACAATCAACACAGTGTGGTTCTACAATTACCAATCCTAACACCAAAGTTTGGGCTACAGAGATCACCGGAGTAGATGCTTATAAATTTGAAATCACAGACCCTAACAATAATATTATTTACATAGAAAACACGATGCGTTCATTCACATTTTCACAGTTTGCATTTGTAAATAATACAACCTACACAGTGAGAGTTTTAGTCAAAACAGGAAATGTTTATGGTGTTTATGACGAAGCTTGTTCGATAAGAATAGAGCAAACGGTCAAAATTCAAAATTCACAATGCGGTGTGCAAATTGCTACTCCACAAACAACTGTTTGGTCAAAAATACTTACTAATGCCGCAGGTTATCGATTTGAATTGACAGACCAAAGCAACAACGTAACGATTTTGGACAATCCAACGAGAAGCTTTAAATTCAATCAATTCACCTATATTCCAGGAGAAGTATATTCCGTGCGTGTTTCTGCTAAAACTGGAATTTACTATGCTGTTTACGGAGCTGCTTGCAATGTAACCGCTCCAGCAACCAGTCCTCGACCTGAAGAAATTGTAGAATTGAAAAGCATGAACGAACCAACGTTTGATTTCGAGGCATTCCCAAATCCATCGAACGGCGATTTCACGATCTCATCAAGCGTAGCGGGAACTTACAAAATCCTCAATGAACTCGGACAAATCATCCGAATCATAGAAATTACGGAAGCGAATGGCAACCAAGTAAAAGTAGAGAATATGCCCAACGGCGCGTATTTTGTGACTGGAACATCGAATGGAAATGTCGTTACCAAAAAAGTAATTGTGGTGAGATAATTTCAACCCTAAACCAAAACGACTCAAGTCTTATGTCTAAAGTCTATGGTCTAATGTCTTCTTGCAAATAAATGTTAAAACACAATCACTTATGTACCAAACTTTATAATCTACCGTTAATGAAATAGAATCACTTGAAAACACCGCCAATTTAGCATGGCATGTTTTTTGAAAAGCAAGTGAGGAATTAGTTTTCATAAGTAGTAGTTAGGTTAGGTTTTAGAAAGCGCGGGATGCCAGTCTCGCGCTTTCTATTTTATGTTTATTTTTCTACCTTTAGCACAAATCTATTTTTCAATGATAAAGTTCGTAGATCAAGTTGCTCAATACATCAAATCCCAAGATATTCCTTTGGAAGATTGGACCATCGTTTTGCCCTCTGAAAGAGCCAAACAATACTTGCAAAAAGCACTTTTTGAAGCCTACGGAAAACCAATTTTATCACCCAAAATTGTGACCATCTATCGTTGGGTGCAATCATTGACGCCTGAAACAGTGCTCGACAAAGCCAGGTTGATGCTCCGACTTTTCGAAATTCATACCAAACACGCCAAAACTGAACAAGATTTTTCATTCGATGAATTCATGAAATGGGGAAATATTCTCCTGAGCGATTTCGATGAAATGGACCGTTACTTGATTTCCTCTCAACAACTTTTTCGAAACCTGAAAGACATCAAAGAGCTTGAAAATTGGAGCTTTGGAAAGGAAACTTTGTCAGAAAGTCAAAAAAGATTCATGGAATTTTGGGACCGTTTGCCCGGATATTATACCGATTTCAACAAACTTTTGGAATCAAACGATACCATTTACATGGGAAAAGCTTACCGCAAATTGCAGGAGAATATCGACTTGGTTTTCAAAGAAAATAAAAAGTCACATTTTCTCTTCGCTGGTTTCAATGCGCTTTCCCCTGCTGAATTGAGTATTTTTAAACAACTCAAAAATCAAGGTCGCGGACACATTCTTATCGATGCAGATCATTTTTATTTGGACGACAAAAACCACGAAGCAGGCGCTTTTTTGCGTGATTTAATGCAAGCTTTCGAAACCAAAACCTTGCCTTTTGTGCAGAACTCATTGGCAACGGCAGCCAAAGAAATTGAAATCATTTCATGCGCCCAAACTACGGGTCAAGCAAAAGTTGTCGGCACTTTGTTGGAAGCCATGGAAGACGAACAATTGAACGAAACCATGGTTTTGTTGGCCGATGAAAGTTTGATTGTTCCATTGTTGAAAAACATTCCTTCCAAAGCAAAAAAAGCGAATATTACATTGGGTTTACCACTCAAAAACAGCTCTTTGCGCACTTGGGTGGAATTGATTTTTAGAATTCAAGAAGGAATTTTGAAATACAACCGCGTGGTCGCTTACCACAAAGATTTGATCAATTGCTGGAATCATCCTTTCCTGATTGCCATCATGACTGACAAGGAAACGCAAGAAGTATATCAGCGAGAGAAAAAAATGCGGAAGTTCAACACCGTTTTTCAAACGCCAACTAAATTGGATTTATCGCCCAAATTGCAAGAAATAATCAACGTACTTTACACCGATTGGAAAGGCGATTGGGCACTTGCATTGCAATCAATCAGACAATTAAATCAATTAATATACAAACATTTAGAGAAATCTGAAGAATTCGAAAAAGCCTTAATCGAAGGTTTTGATCACGCCATCATCGATTTTCAAAATTGCATCCACGAAGGAATTCCTGCGATGGCTTTGCGCACATTCAAAACGCTTTTCAATCAACAATGGATGTCAGACAGCATGGCGTATTATGGAAATCCAATCGAAGGTTTGCAAATCATGGGATTGTTGGAAACGCGTTTACTCGATTTCAAAACCATCATCGTGTTGGGAATGAACGAAGGAAAAATGCCACCGACGAATCCAATTCAAACCATCATTCCAATGGATTTACGTAAATTCTTCAGATTGCCAACACCTCGAGAAAAACAAGGACTTTTTGCACACCACTTTTACCGCTTGTTGCACCAATGTGAAACGATGTACATCACTTATTCAACTTCCAGTGAATCATTGAATTCCAATGAGCCGAGCCGCTATTTGATGCAACTTGAATTGGAACTTTCTCGCGTGAATACAAATATCAAACTGACGAATAAATTTTACACCATCGACAGCGACGAATCAGATTCCAAAATCACATCCATTCCAAAATCGCCAGAAGTGATTGCGCGTTTAGACGAGTTGTTTGAAGGTGGAACGTCTGCCAGCGCCATCAAAACGTTCATCAATTGCCAATTGGATTTTTACTACAAATATGTCTTGAAATTTGGCGAAGAGAAGAAGGTTGAAGAAGAAGTGGAAAGCAATACTTTTGGAACTTTTATCCACGAAGTGCTGGAAGATTTATACGAACCTTTTTCGCGCAGAGATCAAAATGGTGAACTGAAAACGCAGCAACCGCCATCTTTGCAACCAGAAGACATTGACAAAATGTTGAAAGGATATGAATTATTGTTGCGCCAAAAGTTCAGCGCGCATTTCAACAACGATCCCAAATCATTCGAAACAGGTAAGAACTTTTTGAGTTTTCAAATGGCGAAAGAACTCTTGGAAAGATTCTTGAAATTTGAGAAAAAACAACTGTTGAGTTTAAACAATCGACCGTTTTTCATCGAAGCATTGGAGCAACAATTTATCCATGTGATGGAATTGGAAATTGCCGGAAAAATGCGCAAAATCAAACTCAAAGGTTTCGCCGACAGAATCGATTCTTGCGATGGTCAAATTCGAATTGTGGACTACAAAACAGGAAAAGTGGACACGAAAGATGTGGGCGGAAAATTGAAAGCAGAAAATCAAGAAGGCGAAATCTTGGTACTTTTTGACACTTGCATCAAATCCAAGCATTTCTTCCAATTGTTGGTTTACAACTATTTATATTTCCAAAAATACCAAATCGTTCCAGCGAATTGTTCAATCATTTCTTTTGTAAAACTGGAAGACAGTCCGTTCGATATCAACTTGGGTGAAATGTCCATGCAATCTGCCGTAGCTCATTTCCCAGAAGTGATGCGTTTGATTTTAGAGGATATTTACAACGAAGAAATGCCTTTCGAGCACACGACGGATTATTTCAATTATTGTGAGTATTGTGTTTAGTTAGAAATAACGCTTTAAATTCAAATACCTACATTTGTTTGATGATGAGTAATTTAAAATCATTTCTCGTAATTTTGTGGTCATGAGCAAAGTGATGAAGTTTGTTTGGTGTTTATTAATCAGCACATTAAGTTTGAC
>JBFYPS010000119.1:0-2506 GCA_041303135.1 Crocinitomicaceae bacterium
AACTTTTACTTGGATTCTCGCAGCTTTAACCAATGCAGGAAGCGATTTTGGAACACCTTCTAGAACAGATTTTTTTCCTTCTTTCAATTTTAATTTTTCCCAATTGGCTTTCACTTCTTCCTCTGTAGTTGCTTCCACGTCTCCATATATATGTGGATGGCGAAAAATCAGTTTTTCACAAATACCATTCAGTACATCTGTTACATTAAAATCACCCGTTTCTGAGCCTAATTTGCTATAAAAAACCAAATGCAAAAATAAATCACCCAATTCACCTTTGATACTATTTAGATCTTTGTCTAAAATAGCATCTGCCAACTCATAGGTTTCTTCAATCGTTAAAGGTCGAAGCGTTTCAAAAGTTTGTTTTTTATCCCACGGACATTTTTCTCTTAAATCATCCATGATATTCAATAATCTTTCAAATGCTTGTAATCTCTCGTCCATGAGTTATTTTTTAGTAAACAAATTTTGTTCTTTCGACGCGAAGTTATGTAGAATTGAGATTATATATACATTTGCCATATGAGAATGAGATTTTGGCTACTATTTGGATTGTTTTTTTATTCATTTTTAAGCTTCTCTCAGGGCAGAGAATGGGGAATTGAAGTAAATCCAAAACTTGGTTTTTTACTGGCTCACAGAGGTGTGATGGGACATTTACCGCGCGAACATGCGATTGGTGGAGAAATTTCATATTTTATTTCAACCAATGGTTCAAAAAAATATCACCAAGCTTATAATTATCCAAAAGTTGGTTTAACACTTTTCGGAAGTACCGTTGGAAACAACAAAATATTGGGACAAGTTTTTGGTGTTTATACATTTATTGATTTTCCATTTAAAAAGACACCTTCCTTTGAATTGTCTGGCAGATTAGGTGCTGGTGGAAGCTGGAATACCAAAGTCTTTGATCAAGAATTGAATCCTAAAAATGTGGCCATGAGTACGCATATTAATGCATTGATTTGTTTTGGTTTGCGCACAAGATTTTATTTTGGTGAATTGAAAAAAACGCACCTTTTGGTCGGAATTGACATGACACATTGCAGCAATGGTTCAACCAAAGTGCCAAATTTAGGAATCAATATGCCTTACATCAGTTTGGGAATTGGTCACACAATTAATCAGGTGGATAAAATTAAATCAACTGAAAAATTTATACCTAAAAAATGGAATTTAACAGCCATTGGAATCATTTCAACGAAAGAAGTATTTCCAACTGGAGGAAAAAAATATCCAATTTATGCCTTTTCATTGGTTGGGAAAAAGATTTTTAGTCCGAAAAACGGGATGGAACTCGGATTGGATTTGATTTATAAAACAAGCATTAATGCTTACAAACCTCAAATTCATAAAACCAAAGAAGGAATTGCTCAAATTGGACTTTATTGCGGATATGTTTTGCCATTGGATAAATTGCAATTTGTTTTGGGCATGGGATTGTATGTAAGAGACCAATATTTTCCTGATAGTAGAATGTATCACAGATTGGGAATGCGCTATCAATTGACAAACAAATTATTAATCAATTTCACATTGAAAACACATTGGGCGAAAGCTGATTATGTTGAATATGGAATCGGATATACTTTTTAAGGATGAAAAATACCTGGATCATTTTAATTTTAACTTCTATAATAATAGGAAGTTGTAAAAAAGCAGAAAATAGAAGTTGCTTTAAATCAATTGGTCAAGAGACAGAAAAGACCATTGAAATTTCTACTTTTGATAAGTTGTTTTTAAAAGAGCACATTGAATATGTTTTAATTCAAGACAGTACGAATAAATTGGTCATCAAAGGAGGCGAAAACTTGGTGAATTTTATTCATTGGAGCATTGACGATGACAAAGTGTTGTTTATTGAAAATAACAATAAATGTAATTTCTTAAGAAAGTTGGATCAAGTAATTACATGCGAAATTCACTTCACAAGTTTATCAAATATACAGTTTGAAGGCACGGAGCCAATGACTTGTGTAGATACCTTGAATCTTCCTTTTTTCACCATGATGATTCGTGACGGCGCAGGTTCGGTCAATTTAACTTTAAAATCTTTGATCATTGATTCTGACATTTCACATGGATGGGGTGATTATACTTTTTCTGGGACAACTAATTACGCCAGAATTTCGGCACGAAGCAATGGTTTTTGCGATGTTCAGAATCTTAAAATTAAAGATTCCGTTTTTGTTTATAGTGAAACAGTAGGTAAAATAAAACTTACTGCAAATGGTATTCCTTTGAAAGGAGAAATTAAGTCCTTTGGTGACATCATTTACACCGGAAATCCAACGAATATTGCTGTGAAAGAATTTAGTACAGGAAAATTGGTGAAGCAATAAACAGCAAACAATAGAAAGTACTATTAAAAAACTTGAACTTCCATTTGAAAAGCATCAACTTCAAGCTATTTTTTTTTAAATTTTGGTGAAATAAATTTGAAATTTAATCAATTACCTTTTTTTTATGAAAATTTTAACTATTTTAGTAGAAGACAAGTGGT
>JBFYPS010000120.1:0-8268 GCA_041303135.1 Crocinitomicaceae bacterium
TTCTGGAGCTTCTTTTTCCCATTTCCCAAGTAAAAGTTTTAATTTATCTGGACTAGGTGATAATATTTTAAACTTTATTCCTAAAAACTCAAAATACTCTAATGCAATTACTATTCTTCTGTCCCAGATTCCTTTGGACTCTATATAATCCTCAAACTTTACACCTTGTCCAATGCTAGTAAGTGTTGTTTCATCAGGGTTGATAGTTAACAAATTGTCTTTATTTTCTTCTTCGTCAAAGTATTCAGAAATAAGCCTTCCTGAATTAAACCAAACTTTATCAATCAATTTATGCGCAACTTGGTCTTTTTCAAACCACTTAAGCACACCGCCAATATGATCATCGTCTACATGAGTAAGCACCAAAAGATCAATTTTCTCGTTTCTTTCTCGAATTGCATCAATTGTATCTTTAAGTTCTCCATATTCAGGTTTCCCATTTTTCCCTTTTTGAATATAGGTTGCTGGCATACCTCCGTCAATTAGAATGTTTCGTGATTTCTGTCCTTCTTTGAACGAAATGAGAATACAGTCTCCGTTGAATGCTTTTAAAAATTTTATTTTCATAATTATCGTTTTTGCGGTTGGGTAAAATTAAAAATGTTTCAAATGCGTTGGCTCGTATGTTGACTTGCAGCTCTTTTAATTTTAGGTAGAGTTGGCATTTTGTCTTTCATTTTCTGTTTATTGTCGGTCGTGTCGGTCTTTTAGGGTGAGTGCCAACTTATTTACACACGATAAAAATAGCACTTTTATTTCGCATGTACAACCCAAGTCGAATCGCTTGGCGCAACTGGCGTTTCGGGTTATTCAGCTTACAAATCGTCGAATGGACTCTTAATTTGCTGTTTGCTTTTGGTGCTGACATGCATGTATATTTAACTTCGTTTCTGCTTTGCGGTTGGTTGTATTGCTTCTAAAATGCCCTATTAATTCTTGGATGAATCACAGACCAAACAACCTTCCAGAAAAAACCTCTCCCCTTCCTTCCCACAGCTTCGCCCTTTCAGTCACAGTAGTATTTTGCAATAAAACGTGTAGCTGATAAGCGTTTGACTAGTAATTAACCCAACAGGTGAAATCCTTAAAACTGAAAATGATTGTTTTAAAAATAACCTATTTTGAAGCACCCTAAATTTATTGAAAAAATTGAATGGAACTTGGTTTCAAGAATTTTTTTTGAAATCACAACGAAAAATATCAGATTTTACAGCAATTCCCACGCCCCGGCGGAGGTGGAAAGCCCACAGTGGTTGCAAACCGCGAGGACTTGAAGCCGTAGACGGACAAGGCGCCCAAAACAAAAAAAATGTCTACAAAATCCTTTTTGCCAAAGCGTGCATCAAATACACAAAGGGTGTCAACAAAACCGCGATAATCAATTTTACGCTGTAACCGGAAATCCAAAACACGAGAATTTCTTGGAACGAATAAACACCCGGCAACCAAAAACCGATGAAAAGCACGATAAATCCGTCGATCAATTGTGAAATGACAGTCGAGCCAGTACTTCGCAACCAAATCATGCGGCCGTTGGTCAATTTATTGAAAAAGCCAAACAATTGCACGTCGACCAACTGCGAAACTAAAAAAGCGGTGATACTTCCAATCATGATGGGCAAACTTCCACCAAAAGCCTTGCGAAATTCGCTATCACTCAAATAAGAATTCGTATCCGTCGGTACTTCCACCGCGATGTAAACCAACAAAAAGCAAAAGGCAATCAATCCAGCAGTGATGTAACTCAAACGTTTCACGGTTTCCTTCCCGAAATAATCGTTCATCACATCGGTCAACAAAAAAACAATCGGCCAAGGAATAATCCCCGCAATAATCGGCGACAAAGGCGTAGGCACCGACTTAGCAGAAATCAATTCCGCCACCACCGCGCTGGTAATAAAAATCCCTGCGAAAATGGTGAAGATGATTTGTTTTTTTGAATTGAGCATTATAGAGGAGATTTTAAGATATTAAGATATTAGGATGTTAAGATTTGCTTCGCAACTGCCTGCGGCGGTTTAGGATGTTAAGACTTTTAATCATCGTAAAAATATACAATTGTCGAAAATAAGCCACAGATGCACGGATTTTTTTATGAATTGTATGGAAGATAAATGCTATTCATATCGCATTTCAATTCGTCGTTATTTGACCAATAATACTTCCATAAAATGCTCTAAAGTCTAAAAATCCAACACCGACGAAGTCAATCCAAATTAGTCTTAAAGTTGCGAAGCAACGGCTCTTAAAATCTTAACGTCTGCTAGCCCTGCTGGCCTCACTTGACACAAATCTTCTCCATCCAACTTCCAGCGGTGCTTTCAAATTTTAAGGTATAAATCCCTGCGTTTTTCAGTTCAAAAGTTGAAGATTCAGCGTTGATTACTTGCGTAAAGACAACTTTTCCAAGTGCATCATATACCGCGATGTTTCCTTGGGAAACTGGCGAAATAACGGTCCATTTTCCTTCATTTGGATTGGGGAACACTTGCAATTTGGCTAATTCTGTTTCTGGAGTAGTTGCTGTTGCTGAACCGTATGTGAAACTAAACGCTTTGGTGCAAGAAAATGTTGAATCGTTTGGATCTGTAATCACCAAATTACCAGTAAACAAAGTATTTGCAGGAACTGATGATTCTGGTGCAAATGTAACGTTAGAATACAGCGCATTCGAAAACCCATTGTTTCCATCGCCAGGCACACTCAAAAATGAAAGCACTTTCAAGGTGTCTTCCATGGTGATGTAGGGATTGTCGTTCAACGTAGCCGTGAAAAACGGATAAATAATCGTGTGCTGACTTCCATTGTACACCAAAATTTCAATAGAATTAGCATCCAACACCACATCTTCAACGACTATAGAATCACAAATAGTTTGAGAAGAAGCACTGAATTGCAAAAATACCGAAAGGACAAAACCCAAAAAGATTGTTTTTTTCATGGCTTGTTTTTAGATTTTAAGATATTAAGATTTTAGGATATTAAGACGTTTTGATAATAATATTTGTTGGTACGCAAAGTGTTTAGCCCCAACAAATAATTTAGCGTTTTATTGTTGCGTAGCAACAACTCTTAAAATCTTAATATCCTAAAATCTTAAAATCTTACTGTCTGCGAGCGCAGCGAGTCTATTTGCCTATTCCAACTTTCATTCCAATCGTCGCTACAAAACGTGTGTATTTATCGTCTTGTTTCAACCAAGTCTCTTGCCATTCGTTGTTAATGAACTCAGAGCTCGCTTGATAGGTCGTTGAAGCGTAACTTCCAATTCCGATTCCGAAATAATAGTCGAAAGAGAAACGATTTGCCAACCATTGTTGGTATCCAAAGTTGAAAGTAAAAATCGCTTCATTGCTAAAACCTTTGATGCTTGAAAGTGTACTTGTAGCTCCGCCTTCAATCAATTCATTGTATCTTCTGTATTTGAATTTCGGAGAAATATACAATTGATTCAAAGCAGGTCTTCCATCCAAAGGATAAAATTTAAATGCAAATGAAGTAAAAATCCCCATCGCTGAATTCTTTTCATACTGTGAATTCTGATCAACAAAAAATCTGTTTCTGCCTAAATTTGAAACCGTTGGTCCTAACTCTACTTCCAAACTCATTGGATCATCCAAAACGCGCTCATAAGCGAAATTAATTTCACCAATTGCCATTCTTAATGGATCGAATTTGAAAACATTCATGTGTTCAACCAATCTTCTTGGCATTCTCTCCGCCTCATTTCTACCTCTATGCGAAGATCTATCTAAGATAATTACTTGCTTGTCATCTTGTGCTATCAGTTGTAAACCTGAAAAACAAAAATAAATTAAAAAGAGCTTTTTCATACTTGATATTATTTAAACCTTAAACGTTGCAATTTTCAAATTCGTTGTTAAATTACTCAATTAAAATTAATCCCGAGTCTGACTTTGCGTTTTTTCCAACATAAAAGTCGACCCTTCCTAGTTGAACACCAGCCCAACCAACTTGGTTAACCAACGTGATATTTCCGCCTAAATTGTATTCCACAGTCGGTTTTTCCAAAAAAGTGTGCGTATGTCCGCCGATAATCAAATCAATTCCGTCCGTTTTTTGCGCCAATTTCCGATCTGAAATCTTCTCCGTGGCATATTCGTAACCCAAATGAGACAAACAAATAATCAAGTCAACTTTCGCTTCTTGTAGCTTTTTAATCGATTCTTGTGCCATTTCAATCGGGTCTAAATACTTCGTTTCTTTGAAATGAATATCAGGTACCAGTCCGCTCAATTCTACTCCGAGTCCAAACACCCCAATTTTTACGCCACTTTTCTCAAAAATATGATGCGACTTTGTTTGACCATCTAAAATCGTATTCTTGAAATCATAATTTGAGCACAAAAAAGGAAAATTCGCAAATTCCTTCGCTTTCAAAAATCCATCCATTCCACCGTCAAAATCGTGGTTTCCCATCGTTGCAGCATCATATCCTAAATGTGTCATCAATTTCATTTCCAAAACTCCGCCAAAACGATTGAAATATGGCGTTCCTTGAAAAATGTCTCCAGCATCCAAAAGCAAAACATTTTCTTCTTCTGACCTGATTTTTTGAATCAATTCATATCGACGAGAAACACCGCCTTGATTGGCATATTTGGCGTGATTTGCCGGAAAAGCATCGATGTTTGAATGCGTATCATTGGTGTGTAAAATGGTAATTTTAGTCGTTTTCTTCAAATCTGGAGCCGCCAACAATTGCGGTGAAACCATCAATCCACCAAAAGCCAAACTTGAACTTTGAATAAATTTTCTTCTATCCATGACCTATAATTTGATGCGTGTATCAATTACATTTGAAATCGTTTTTTGGGTTTTAAAACCTTCCAAAATCACGTCTCGCAAAAGTAAATTTGGATTTTTTACTTCCAATTTTTGTTTAAAGAAATTCATGTTATCTCCACCATTCAGCAAATAATCTGATGTTACCACCCAAAAATCTTCCATTTTCCAATTTTCATTTTGTCCATCGAAAATAGAATCTTGCAATATTTTAAACCCGCTGATTGGTTCACCACCTGATTTTTTCAAGTAGGCTTGAATGTCAACGATTGATTTTGCTGGCATTTTAACCAATAAAAATTGATTATCAAATGGCATCAATTTGAAAACATCGCCCAATAAAACATTCCCTTTGCTAATTGGAGCTCTCAATCCTCCGGTATTGATCAAACAAATCATCTTTTCATTCGGAAGCAATGATTTTCCTTTTTCTAGTAAAATATCTGCGACCAAAAATCCTAAATTTCCATTGGGCCTTTGATTGATAAAATCCACTTCCGCTTGCGCAATGACCTGATTCATTTCTTGGTCTAATGCAATTTTATAAGGCGAAACAATAGAATCAACACTTCTAGAATTGCCATATTCCGCATTCAAAGGAATGGATTTCCCTTGCACAAAAGTCTGTTTACCAAAAGAGCAGGCCGATAGACCTGCTCCTAAGATGAAAATATAAAATCTAAATTTCATTATTCAATGATCAATGATTTTTGAACTTCTCCATAAGGCGTTTTCACTTTCACGATGTAAGAACCAGCACGCATCGATTCCGTATTGATATTCACCACTGAAAGATTAGAAACAGCATTTGATTTAACCGCTCTTCCTTGCATATCGATGATTTCATAGCTCAAAATTGTCGTTGCATCAACATGTAAAAACAATTCTTTTTTCGCTGGATTAGGATAAACGATAAATGCGTTCATCAATTGCTCTTCGATAGAAGCTAAACAACCATTTGTTTCATAAGTCATGTCAGAGAAATTCACATAACAAACATATTCTGGATTGTCAATGAAAGGATTTCTGTTCTCTTGCAATGAATCGATGAAGTCATTTCTAGAAATTTCCCAATTAGATGGTAAATCTTGCAATGCCCATTGTTTCAAAACATATTGATCTTGTCCGTAAGGAATACTTCCACTGATGTAAGATGGAAATTTCCAGTTGTTTCCGCTCACTGAGTTGTAACAAACCGCTTCATACATCATTGCTCTAGCAGCATCACCTTTGTGATCATCACGTGGCTCATAAACCATGTGACCATTTGCATCTAATCCAAATTTAGCACCCAAATAAGTTGAAGAAACTGTAACCACTTTTCCTAAAGGATAATTGCTTCTTACTGCATTTGCTGAGTTTTGATTTGTTGGGAATAAATGGTGATAATCATTGTATTCTGGTAATAAATCTGCTGGATTTGTTGGCATCCAGTTATGGCAATAAGTATGTTCTCTGCTGTATCCTTGCGTTGTGAAATCAAATGGTTCTGTATAAATTTTATTTTCACCACTGTAAACACAAGTAATTACTCTTCTGTCATCTGTTGTATCACGAGCTACAAATAAAGAAATCATTCTTGTTGAATAATTGCTGTAAAACTGCTCTGTGTGTGGATTAGTTAAATTATGCAAATCAGTTACAAATGTTGCACTTGAAGTATTGATTCCACTGTAAAAATTAGCAGGCATCATTGTAGCAGGCGTTGTAACATTTCCAGTCAAAGGATTTGCTGTCAAGTAATTTCTGTAAACTCCTGGACCATTGTATGCATAAACAGCAAAATAGTAATCTGTAGAAGCTACAATGTTATTTGGTCTGAAAGTATTAGCATTTGCACTGAAAACAACTTGAGCGTCGCCAATGATATCACCTCTTTTGTAAACTGCTCCATCAGCAGGTATTCCTGTGATTGCAGAACCTTTTTTACGCAAAATCAAATAGCCATCAGGTGCCGTTGCAGGCGCTGTGAAAGATCCTGTGATGCGGTAAGTTTTCACATTTGTAAATGTCAAATTCGTAGGTTGAGCACTTGGCTCACTTGCGTAATTTCCTCCAATTCCCAAAACGTTGATAATGTATGGATTTTCATCTGCATCATTACTCGCAATGTTAATTACTGCATTTCTATTTCCTGCAACAGATGGAGTGAAATTAATCGTCAATGTTCCGTTTGCCAAACCAGCAATCGCAGCAGGCGTAGATCCTACAGCAAAATCAGCTGCATCTGGACCTGTAATGGTAACTCCTGAAATATTCAAAGGATTTGTTGTACCCAAGTTTTCAATCGTGAAGTTGATTGGCGCCAAGTTTGAAACTGGAGATGCAGTGACGAAACTTCCACCATTTACAATTGTTGTTGTTCCTTGTTTCACATTGATTTCTTGCTCTGGCGTTGCCGCTCCAACTGCGATATTTACATCATCTAAACCAATGTTTCCTGTTACTTTATTCGTGTAGTTAAAACGAATGTAACGAGTCAAAGCGTTTGGAACATCAGTAAACAAAGCATAAGTTCCTGCTGGAGGCGCAGTGTGTGTATGCAAAGTAGTCCAGTTTGTACCATCTGTAGATTCTTGCACTAAAAATGTACCTCCACTGAAACTATTTCCAGCCAAATAATAAGTCAAATCTCCAGGATTGCTCGCAAAGAAAATGGTCATCATGTCACCAGAACTATCGAATTTTTTAGCTGGTGGAGTATTTCCTGAAGCAGTGTAAAAAACACTTTCTGTTTCAGTCCACCCCAAAGGCAAACCAGCAGTTGTAAAACTCCAAGAAGTTGGTAAAACCGCTTGCGCAAAACCAGAAAGGTTGCAAGCGACAGCAAGGAGAATTGAATAAATGATTTTTTTCATAATTGTTTTTTGTTTACTTATTTTAAAATTGTAAAGCGATAGATAAATTGTATCTAAATCCTCCACCATACATTACACCTGCAGAAGCAGCATCAAAACCAGGACCATAAGTACTAGACAATGTTGCATCAGCGATGAACTTACTATTTAACGCATTTTGAACCATCGCGTTGAATAAAAGCTCAGATTTTTTCATTTTATATTTATATCCCATGAATAAATTCAACATTCCGTATCCTGGAATTTTCCAAGATTCACGTCCTGCGTTTTCCCCTTTCAAGTTAAAAGGATTGAACTGAGCATAATATCTATCAAAATACATGTATTGCGCTTTCACAAAGAAATTTTTGAAAGGCTCATATCTCAAAGCTCCACTGTAAGTTGATTGAGGCGCATCACCCACGTGAACACCTTTTGCATCAAACGTCACATTCAATGAATCATATTTAGGAAGAATAATTGTTTGTGAAGAATTCCATCTCCAATCACCATAAGAAAGCATTACCTCAGCAGACAATTTCTTTGAAATATTGTAAGCCAAATCCAATTCAGCACCATAGTGAATTGCATCCATTCCATTTACATTAATTCTAATTGTTGAAGT
>JBFYPS010000121.1:0-8556 GCA_041303135.1 Crocinitomicaceae bacterium
ATGTCAAACTGAATAAAGAATATAGAGATTTAGAAGAAATCGTGGGCGTTTATACAACCTACAAAAATGTACTCGACAATCTTGAAAATGCCAAAGCAATGCTTGCAGGAGAAGAAGATCCTGAAATGCGTGAAATGGCAAAAATGGAAATCGACGAATTAGAGCACAAAAAACCAGATTTAGAAGAACAAATCAAGGTCTTGTTGATTCCAAAAGATCCTGAAGATGACAAAAATGCCATTCTTGAACTTCGCGCTGGAACTGGAGGTGACGAAGCTTGTATTTTCGTAGAAGATTGCTTTAGAATGTACACGCTTTTCTTCAAAGAAATGGGTTGGACATACGAAATCTTAAATTCTAACGAAGGTGGAACCAAAGGAATTAAAGAGATTTCCTTGGAAATTCAAGGTGCTGGAATTTATGGAATGTTGAAATTCGAATCTGGTGTTCACCGCGTTCAACGAGTTCCAGAAACTGAATCTCAAGGTCGTGTGCATACTTCAGCGATAACAGTTGCAGTATTGCCAGAAGCAGAAGAAGTCGATTTTGAATTGAACATGACTGATGTAAAAAGAGATACTTTCCGTGCATCAGGAGCTGGAGGTCAGCACGTCAACAAAACAGAATCAGCCATTCGTTTGACACACTTACCAACAGGATTGGTTGTTGAATGTCAAGATGGTCGTTCGCAACATAAAAACTTGGAAAAAGCGATTTCCGTTTTGCGTTCAAGATTGTATCAACGTGAATTAGATCGTTTGCACGAAGAAAGAGCTGCACACAGAAAAACATTGGTTTCAACCGGTGACCGCTCTGCAAAAATTAGAACTTACAATTATCCGCAAGGAAGAATCACTGATCACCGAATCAATAAAACGATGTACAATTTAAGTATGTTCATGAATGGTGACATACAAGAAATGATTGATGCATTGAAGATGGCAGAAAACGCCGAAAGAATGAAAGGTCAAGACAATTAATAGCAAATCGCTGTGGTATTTCGCAGCGATTTTTACTTTTCTTTTAACATAAATCCATTTATCACAATTTATATTCTCTTAACACATTTTGCCGATTAAGTAAGAATTAAAATTGCAATTTTGCAACCACAAATTGTACATTTCACATGAGAAACATATTATTACTATTCATCTTGTGCTTTTTTTCAATAGCATCATACGCACAAAACAAATTTACCATCAGCGGTGGAATCAAAGACGATGCAAAAGGTGAAGAAATCATCAGCGCTAGAGTCAAAGTGAAGGACCAACCAATTGGAACAAATTCCAATGAATACGGATTCTTTTCAATTACACTACCAGAAGGAAAATATACATTGGTTGTTTCTGCCTACGGATTTGTGACGCAAGAAATTGAAGTCAATTTGAATCAAAATGTTCAATTGAGCATTCAAATGAAAAACCCTGTGGAAGAATTGGAACAAGTCAACATTTCTGCCATTCGCCAAGATGCCAATGTAAAAGAAGCAGTAATGGGCGTTGAAAGATTAGACCCAAAGGAATTAGCGAAATTGCCTGTTTTACTAGGTGAAAAAGACATTATCAAAACGATGCAATTACTTCCAGGTGTGAAAAATGCAGGTGAAGGAAGTTCTGGTTTTTACGTTCGTGGTGGTGGCGCTGATCAAAACTTAATTTTATTAGATGAAGCTCCTGTTTACAACGCTTCTCACCTACTCGGTTTCTTCTCAACTTTCAATTCTGACGCTATTAAAGATGCAACCTTGTATAAAGGAAATCAACCTGCGAATTTCGGTGGAAGATTGTCTTCTGTGCTTGACATCAAAATGAATGAAGGAAACAACAAAAAATACAATGTAAGCGGTGGTTTAGGATTGATTTCTTCTAAGTTGAATGTTGAAGGTCCGATTGTGAAAGACAAAGCTTCATTTTTAGTGACAGGTCGAAGAACCTATGCAGATGTTTTCTTGAAGGCGACAGATAGATTTAAAGATAACAAATTATATTTCTACGATTTAAACACCAAATTAAATTATAGAATTAGCAAAAAAGACCGCATTTATTTGTCAGGATACTTTGGAAGAGACAAATTGGGATTCGGTGAAACTTTTGGCATCGATTGGGGAAATGCAACAGCTACAGCAAGATGGAACAGAATTGTGAATGAAAAATTATTCTCCAATACTTCATTCATTTTCAGTTCTTACGACTATAAAATCTCGATCAAAAGTGGTGATGTGGATTTCAAAATTTTATCAAAAATCCAAGATTTCAATTTGAAGCAAGAATTTCAATATTACCTTAATACGCGCAACAAAATAAGATTTGGTTTAAATGCCATTCACCACGCAATCACGCCAGGACAAGTGGAAGCCAATTCTTCTTCAGGATTGTCTACTACGAAAATTAATCCTTTGAAATCAATCGAAAGTGCCATTTACATAACCAATGATTGGAGTGCATCTGAGAAAATTAATGTGAGTTACGGTGCAAGATTGACAGGCTTTTCCGTTCTTGGAAATGGTTCAGAGTCATACACTTTTGACGAAAATGGCGATGTAGCTACAACAAATACTTATAAGAAAAATCAAATGGTGAAAACGTATTTGATTGTTGAACCGCGTGTTTCTGCAAGTTTCAGCTATTCAAAATCAGCCTCCATTAAGGCAGCTTACGCAAGAAATGCGCAAAATATTCACTTGCTTTCCAACGCTACTTCTGCTTCACCGACAGATGTTTGGTTGTCAACAACCTTAAATACAAAACCTGAAATTGCAGATCAAGCTTCCATCGGTTGGTTTAAAAATTTCAAAGAAAACGCTTATGAGTTCAATGTGGAAATCTATTATAAAACGATGCAAAATCAGATCGATTATCGAAATGGTGCAAATACACAAGCCAACGAAAAATTAGAAGGCGAATTGCTTTATGGTGTCGGTCGCGCTTATGGTTTGGAAATGATTTTGAAAAAGAAAACAGGCAAATTAACTGGTTGGATTGGTTACACACTTTCTAGAACTGAAAGAAAAATCAATGGAATCAATGAAAATAATTGGTATGTTGCCAAACAAGATCGAACGCATGATGTTTCTGTTGTTGGTATTTATGACATAAATAAAAAACTATCCGTCTCTGCATTATTCGTTTTCTACACAGGAAATGCTGTTACTTTTCCAACAGGAAAATACGAGGTGAATGGCGAAACACAATTTTCTTACACGGAAAGAAATGCAGCAAGAATGCCCAATTATCACCGTTTAGATTTGGGTTTGACTTGGATTAGAAAAAATACCGATAAGTTTGAAAGCAGTTGGAATTTCTCTGTTTACAATGCCTACGCTAGAGAAAACGCATATCAAATTACTTTCAGACAAAGTGAAAGTGATCCAAATAAAACAGAGGCTGTTCAAACAACTTTATTCAGAATTGTTCCTGCAGTAACTTGGAATTTCAAATTTAAATAAACCTTGATTAACGCTAAAAATCATGAAAAAATATTATTTCATTTTAACTCTTTTATCAGCGCTTTTCTTCACTTCATGTGAAAAAGTGATTGATCTCGATTTAAATACTGCCGACCCAAAATATGTCATTGAAGGTTTTGTAACTAAAGGTGAAACCGTTCACGAAGTAAAAATTACCAGAACTTTAAACTTTGACGAAAATGTTGCTTTCCCGACTGTTGACAACGCTATTGTTGTTATTTCTGACAATGCTGGAAACGCTGAAACATTGACCTTAGTGTCACCGGGAATCTACAAAACAAGTAATTTATTGGGCGTAGAAGGAAGAACTTATACCATTACTGTAACCGTTGATGGAAAGATTTTCACAGCAACGAGCACATTGCCAACTGAAGTAGATTTCAACGGATTAGACGTTATTGTTTTTCCTTTTGGAGTAGATACATTAAGAGGATTGATTCCTAGTAGAGTTGATCAAGCTGGCGTTGCGAATTATTACCAATTCGATATTTTCCAAAATAGCAAACAAATTTTTGGTGTTAATCTACAAGATGATCAATTTTCGGATGGAGTTCAAAACGAACAACCCATTTTTGGTCCAGACTTTGTTCCAGGAGATACTGTGAGAATTATTCAATATTGCATCGACAAACCAGTTTACAAATATTTGTTTTCAATCGCTGCGAATACTGGAAGTACAGCCGCTCCAGCCAATCCAGATTCAAATTTTGGAAAAAGTTGTTTGGGATACTTTTCTGCAAGAACACAAAAAGAACAAACAGTAATTATTCCACAGTAATTTTCTAAAAAAAATTGATGCATTGATTATCTTTGCGCCACAAGATTGAAATATGACCAGAAAAGAACTCATTGCAGAAATTAAAGCTAAAAAATCATTTTTATGTGTTGGTTTAGATACCGATTTAGACAAAATTCCTGCGCATCTTTTAGAAACAGAAGATCCAATTTTTGAGTTCAATAAAGCGATTATTGATGCAACGAAAGATTTTTGTGTCGCTTACAAACCAAATATCGCATTTTATGAATGTTTGGGTATAAAAGGCTGGGAATCTTTGAGAAAAACCTTGGAATACATTCCTGAAAATATATTCACCATTGCCGATGCTAAACGCGGAGACATTGGAAACACTTCAAAATACTACGCCAAAACTTTTTTCGAATACTTGAATTTTGATTCTGTAACCATCGCACCTTACATGGGCGAAGACAGCATTACGCCTTTTCTCGAATTTGAAGATAAATGGGTGATTGTTTTGGCATTGACCTCCAACAAAGGCGCTTTGGATTTTCAATTTATGACCGATACACATGGTGAAAAATTGTACCAAAAAGTTTTGAAAAAATCCTCCAAATGGGGAACGCCTGAAAATTTGATGTATGTCGTTGGCGCGACTCGAGCTGAAGGAATTGGAGAAGTTAGAAACATCGTTCCAAATAACTTTTTCTTAGTTCCTGGAGTTGGTGCACAAGGCGGAAGTTTGCAAGATGTCGCTCATTATGGTTGGAACGACGATTGTGGTTTATTGGTCAATTCTTCTCGTCAAATCATTTATGCTTCCAACGGACTAGATTTTGCTGAAAAAGCGAAGATCGAAGCACAAAAATTACAACAAGAAATGGAAACAATCTTGATTTCAAAAGGTTGGTAAATTTCATTTTAACCGCTAATATTAATTGTTGAGCAACTAAAATTGCTTTCTGGTCGTCTTTGATAAAATTGATTGACTATGAAACTAATTAAATTTCTTCCTCTTTTTGGATTATTTTTCGCTACACCAGCACAATCTCAAGAAATTATTTTCCAAGCTGCGCCGAATGATATTCAACAAATCGTTACCAATATTTTTGGTTTACAATGTCAAAATATCGGAACGGTTGCGGTAACTGGAGTTCCACTTGGATTCGGTATTTTTTCAAATGGTCAAGCTATTGGTTTACATTCTGGAATTGTACTTTCTACTGGAAATGTATTTTCAGATACAAGTTACAATTCAGATTATTTCAGTAATACAGGTTTTGGTGCGGCAGGCGATGTAAATATCGATCAATTAAACACGGGCGCTTTAAGCTATGATGCCTTGAGTATTGGTTTTCAATTTACACCAACAATTACTGACACAGTTCGATTCAACTATGTTTTCGCTTCTGAAGAATATCCAGAATACAGTACTTCAAATTTCAATGATCGTTTTTTGTTTTTAGTTTCTGAAAACAATGGTCCATCTCAAAACATTGCGGTTTTACCAAACGGAACAATTGTTCAAATCAATTCAATCAATCAATTTACAAATACAAATTACTATGTTGACAACAGTGCAACAAGTGCTACTTACGAAGATTTTGTTTTTGACGGATATACAGTTCCTTTGCAAGCGAAATTTTATGCGATTGCAGGTAATACCTATACCATCAAATTGGTAATTGCGGATGTAGCTGACGATGTTTTTGACAGTGCAATTTTCTTAGATGAACAAGGAAGTTTCTCAACGATTTCTGGAAATTTAGCCGTTGCTGGAAATCCTGCGCAAGATGGTGTGATTCAAATTTTTGACGCAGCAGAAGATTCTACGGTTGTAAATCCACTTTACACAGTTCCAGTGACCAATGGTACTTATTCTGTGGACAGCATTCCTGGTGGAAATTACCACATTCGTTACTTGCCAGATTTGGTTTTAAATCCTTCAGCAATGCCTTCTTATTTCACAAACGGAACAACTTGGTCAACAGCGGATTTGATTGGTTTGCCTTGCTTCTTTAATAGCACAGACTTAAGCTCAACATCTGTTTCATTAACTGGACCCGGTTCTGTTAGCGGTACAATTTACATCGATTCATCTTTCCAAAAATCTTTGCCTTTGCCTTGTCCTAATGCAGTGGTTTTGGTGAGAGATGTGAACAGCGGTGAATTTGTTGATTACACAAAATCAGACATTGACGGACATTACAACTTTGAAAATTTGACTTATGGCGAATATCAAATTTTATTAGATGTTCCTTACATGCCTCAAGTTGATACGATTACTTTCGTAATTGCCGCCGGAGCGACACATGGTGGAAACATCAATCACAGCATCGAAACTGATGGAATTCATTCAGAACTTTCTACTTTAGGTTTGGGAGAAAATGCTTTGAATTTCAATATAGTTCCAAATCCAAGTAAAGGCGAAATCACGATTAAAAGTGAAGGATTGTCTGGAATGAATGTCCAAATTTTTGAAATCAACGGACAATTGGTTTACACAGGAAAAATGGAATCAAACATCCAAAAATTAGATGTTTCAAGCTTAAGAGCTGGAGCTTATTTCGTGAAGATTGGAAATGAAAATAAAATCAAAACATCGAAATTGATTTTGATGGATTAGAAATTGTAACCTACAACTACGGAAAAAGGGAAGTGAATTCAGATTTACTTCCCTTTTTTCATGCACAACAAGCGCAATTAACTTTAAAAATCAAAGTAGCTCCAAAGGAGCGAAATATTTGTAACGACGGTACCGATATATATCGGAATCGTCGAACAAACAAATACGTGAATTCGTTTTTTGGCGTGTATTTTTGGTACAAAAATCATGACAAAAAACCTTTTTTAGAAAATTACTTTTTAAAAGAGCAGGTCTTTTCTATACTGATTTCTTTGAAATTAAGTTAATTTTGCCCCGATGAAAACAATGAATCAACAATTAGCGGAAACTATTCGCGCGTACCACCAAAAAGGTTGGTCTCCAGCTACATCCACCAATTATTCTTTTAGAACCGAAGCAGATGCAACGACGATTTTTGTTTCTCGCTCAGGAATTGACAAATCTCAATTTCAACCTGAAGACTTCATGTGTGTTGATTTTGAAGGAAATCCAACCGCTGAATTTGAAGGCATCAAACCTTCCGCAGAAACATTGATTCATTGCGTTTTGTATGATTTATACCCAGAAACACAAGTGATTTTACACAGTCATTCAGTTTATTCAGTTGTAATGTCTCAACGATTTGAGCATGAAATCACTTTTGAAGGATATGAAATTCAAAAAGGATTTGCGGGACAAACAACGCATGAAAACAAAATTTCCATTCCAATTTTACCGAATACGCAAGACATGCAAGAATTTGCAACTTGGATGCGCGCATCGAAAGATCATTTTGGGAACCATTGTTTTGTAATTCGAAATCATGGAACTTATGCTTGGGGAAAAAATCTTTTTGAGGCGAAAAGACATTTGGAAACCTTGGAATATCTATTGGAAGTTCGTCATAAATTAACTGATTAATCTCAGGAAAAAAACCATCAAAATTACGATTTCGATTGCCTGTAAATCGCTAACTTTAGCCAGTGATTTAGAACAAATAATATTTAAAATAGAAGCCATGGCATTACTTTCCATTCCGAGCGAAAACAAACAATTAGAAAATCCAATTCACATTCGTGTTTTCATGGAATCACGCGGTATTTTCTTTGATCAATGGACTTGTTCAGTTGAATTTGAAGACGATGCAACACAAGAAGTTATTTTAGATGCTTACGCAGATGAATTGCGTCATTTCATGGAAAAAGGCGATTATGAAACTGCAGATGTGATTTCAATCAATCATTTGACAGAAAATTACGATGCGATTCGCCAGAAATTTTTAGCAGAACATACACATTCAGAAGATGAAATTCGATTTTTTGTGGATGGCAAAGGATTATTTTGGTTTCATTTAGAAGGTGAACCCATTTTCAATTTACTGTGCGAAAAAGGCGATTTGATTTCTGTTCCTGCAGGAACGAGACATTGGTTTGACGCAGGAGAAAAAGATCCTTTTGTGAAAGCAATCCGCATTTTTATTGATACAACAGGCTGGATTCCAAATTACACCAATTCAAAAATTGAAGAAGAATACGCTGATTTCAAAATGCCACGATAAGGAAATATACAGCATTTTGGAAGCAAAGTAGTATTACATATTTCCCATCGGCGTTTTAATCGCCTTTTGTCCGTTGCACTTGCGCTTGTGATTTTTTTGTGTCGCACAAGAATCTATCAATAATGTCAATGCGAAAAGGAAAGTGATTACCAAAAAAAGTTTCTTAAACATAGCGATTGATTTTGACGTTA
>JBFYPS010000122.1:0-4015 GCA_041303135.1 Crocinitomicaceae bacterium
CTTATTTTTCCCCTTAATTTTGTACCTCGTTCATTATTTGATAGCAAAACTTATGAAGAAAGGTGGAGGGATAGGCCCTGCGAAACCTTGGCAACCCTCAATCTTGAGAAGGTGCCAAATCCAATCAGTCATTGACTGAAAAGATAAGTAGATTCAGTCTTTTGACTCCTCTCTTTTTTCATAGCACAATACACTATGGAAACAATTCAAGACATACTTCAACACCGCATTCTTATTCTCGATGGAGCAATGGGAACAATGATTCAACGCCATAAACTTGAGGAAAACGATTTTCGAAAAGGTTGGTTTGAAAACCATGAAAAACCTTTGAAAGGAAACAATGATTTGTTGTCGTTAACGCGTCCAGAAATTATCAAAGAAATTCATTCCCAGTATTTTGAAGCGGGAGCAGATATTGCAGAAACAAATACTTTTTCAGGAACTTGGATTGCACAAGCTGATTATGGGTTAGAAAAATATGTATACGATATTAATTTTCAATCCGCAAAAATCGCACGAGAAGTTGCGGATGAATTCACGCAATTAAATCCATCAAAACCTCGCTTTGTGGCAGGTTCCATTGGGCCAACAAATAGAACTGCTTCCATTTCTCCTGATGTGAATGATCCTGGATTCAGAGGAATTACTTTTGATGAATTGGTGCATGCGTATTCCGAGCAAGTAAATGCCTTGATGGATGGTGGCGTTGATTTGTTATTAGTAGAAACTATTTTTGACACACTCAATGCGAAAGCGGCTTTATTTGCTATTGACGAAGTATTTGAACAACGCGGAAAGCGACTTCCAATCATGGTTTCCGGCACAATCACCGATCAAAGTGGGCGCACGTTAACAGGTCAAACTACGGAAGCATTTTTAATTTCAATTGCTCACATTCCACTATTGACGGTTGGATTAAATTGTGCATTGGGCGCTTCCATGATGCGACCTTATTTACAAATATTAAAACAAAAATCTCCTTTTGGCGTCAGCGCACATCCGAACGCAGGTTTACCGAATGAATTTGGGAAATACGACGAAACCCCTGAAATGATGGCAGAACAAATCAAAGCTTTTTTAGATGAAGGTTTGGTCAATATTATTGGTGGATGTTGCGGCACAACGCCAGAACACATCAAAGCGATTGCAGATTTAGCGGCAGAATATCAACCTACTTTATTACCATCAAATTCATGAAATCATTACTTCAATTATCTGGTCTAGAACCTTTAATTGTTACTGCAGAAAGTAACTTTGTAAACATTGGTGAACGAACGAATGTGACAGGATCGCGTGCTTTTTTAAGAATGATTAAAGAAGGTGATTTTGAAGCGGCACTTGCAGTGGCAAGAGATCAAGTAGAAGGAGGTGCTCAAATCATTGACATCAACATGGATGAAGGGATGATTGATGGGAAAGATGCAATGGTTAAATTTTTAAATTTAATCGCTTCAGAACCTGAAATCGCACGTGTTCCAATTATGATTGATAGTTCTAAATGGGAGATAATTGAAGCAGGATTAAAATGTATCCAAGGAAAAGGAGTCGTAAATTCAATTTCTTTAAAAGAAGGAAAGGAAAACTTTATCGCTCAAGCCAAAAAAATAAAACGTTACGGTGCAGCTGTCATTGTGATGGCATTTGATGAGAATGGTCAAGCAGATAGTTTCGAACGAAGAATCGAAATCTGCGAACGTTCTTATAGAATATTAAGAGATGAGGTTCAGTTTCCTGCAAACGACATCATTTTTGACCCTAATATTTTCCCTGTTGCAACGGGAATGGCGGAACACAACAACAATGCACTTGATTTTTTCAGAGCAACGCAATGGATTCGTCAAAATTTACCTGGAGCACATGTAAGTGGCGGTGTTTCGAATGTTTCTTTTTCTTTTCGTGGAAATGATAAAGTAAGAGAAGCCATGCATGCAGCATTTTTATACCATGCTATCCAGCATGGAATGGATATGGGAATTGTGAATCCAACGATGTTAGAAATTTATTCGAATGTTGATAAGCACTTGCTAGAATTTGTTGAAGATGTTTTGTTAAACAGACGAGAAGATGCAACAGAACGCTTGTTGGAATATGCCGAAACCGTAAAAGGGGATGGTAAAAAAAGAGAGATTGATCTAAGCTGGAGAAATGTTTCTGTTCAAGAAAGATTGGCTCATGCATTGGTGAAAGGGATTGTTGATTTTATAGATGAAGATGTCGAAGAATGCCGTCAATTATTTGATCGGCCTATTGAAGTAATTGAAGGTCCTTTGATGGATGGCATGAACATTGTCGGCGATTTATTTGGCAGCGGTAAAATGTTTTTACCACAAGTTGTAAAGTCAGCACGTGTTATGAAAAAAGCGGTTGCCTATTTGTTGCCGTTTATTGAAGCGGAGAAAAATGGCGTACGACAAGCAGCAGGAAAAATAATCATGGCTACAGTAAAAGGCGATGTTCACGATATCGGTAAAAACATTGTTGGTGTTGTTTTAGGCTGTAATAATTATGATGTGATTGACTTAGGAGTGATGGTTCCATTTGAAAAAATCATTCAAGCAGCAATTGATGAAAATGCGGATGCGATTGGTTTAAGTGGTTTGATCACTCCTTCATTGGATGAAATGGTTACTGTCGCCAAAGAAATGGAGCGCGCAAACTTGTCAATTCCGTTATTAATTGGAGGCGCAACAACATCAAAAGTGCATACAGCAGTTAAAATTGACCAACATTACACAAAAGGACAAACAATTCATGTGTTAGATGCTTCGAGAGCAGTGACTGTAGTCGAAAGTATGTTGGGAAACAAAAAAGAGGCGTATGTAAGTGCTTTAAAGGAAGAATATATTCGTGTGCGAGAACACCACGAAAAACATAGAGGTGCAAAGCAATTATTGAGCTTAGCCGCTGCAAGAGCAAATAAATTGAACATCGATTTTCAGCAGAAAGATTGTATTACACCTAAAAAATTAGGGATTTCAACGTTTGATGATTTTCCACTTCAAGATTTAATTTCATACATTGATTGGACGCCATTTTTCCAAACATGGGAATTACATGGTAAATTTCCAGCTATTTTATCTGATGAGGTGGTGGGAGTTGAAGCAACTCAATTATATGAAGATGCACAAAAGATGTTGACTCAAATTATCGAAGAAAAATGGTTAAAAGCTTCTGCAGTTGTAGGTTTATTTCCTGCAAATTCTGTTGGTGACGACATCGAAATTTATGCAGATGAAGAAAGAAAAAATCCGATACATCTTCAACATTCCTTGCGCCAACAAACAAAGAAAACGGCAGGTCAACCAAATTTAGCGTTAGCAGATTTTATTGCGCCAAAAGAAAGTGGAATTTCAGATTATATTGGTGGATTTGTTGTTACTACTGGTTTGGGAATCGATGCACACATTGAACGATTTGAAAAAGACCACGATGATTACAATTCAATTTTATTGAAAGCATTGGCTGATCGTTTAGCAGAAGCTTTTGCTGAATGCTTACATGCACATGTTCGAAAAGAGTATTGGGGTTATGCAGCAAACGAACACTTAAATGCAGAAGAGATTATCAAGGAAAAGTACCGCGGTATTCGTCCAGCACCAGGCTACCCAGCTTGTCCAGATCATACAGAAAAAATTGGATTATTTAAATTGTTGAATGCAACAGCAATCACTGGTGTTTCACTCACAGAAAGTTTAGCAATGTTTCCGACAGCGTCAGTTTCTGGTTGGTATTTTGGGCATCCCGAAGCGAGTTATTTTGGATTAGGTAAAATTACAGAAGAACAAGTGGACGATTTATCCAATCGTAAGAAGATGCCCTTTGAACAAATGCAACGTTGGTTGGGAAGTGTCCTAAATTAAGTTTACATTTGTTGAAATTGAAGCATGAAAGTTAAAATTTACACAGACGGTTCTGCAAAAGGAAACCCTGGTCCTGGCGGCTACGGAATCGTTATGAAATTTAATGATTCAATCAAAGAATTTGCAAAAGGATATCGTTTAACGACCAATAACAG
>JBFYPS010000123.1:0-10559 GCA_041303135.1 Crocinitomicaceae bacterium
TTCGAAAGTTACCTCGTCATTTTCTCTGATTTCATCAACCAATCCTGAAACGTGAACAAAATATTCTTTGTTCGAATCTTCCTCTTTAATGAAACCGAATCCTTTAGTTTCATTAAAAAATTTTACTATACCTTTATTCATAGTACAATATTAAGGATAAAGTTTGTATAAAGTTCCTTTTCTTGGGTTTTATTTCTGAAAAATACTTTAAAATCAATAGGTTTTAGTTCGAAAGAGCTTATTTCATTGTGTTTAGTGACGAAATAAAAAATTTAACATTTTTCAAATTCTTGACAAGAATTAAGAGAAAAACGCAAAATCTCGACAAAATCACTAATTTTATATCATGAAAAACATGATTGAAACGATCAAAAAACTGGCACCTTATTTTGTAGATGTTTGGCAATACTTGGTAATTATCCTGATTTTTATCTTAGCAGCGATTTTTATTCTTTGATTATTCGCTTCTGATTCAAAATTATAGTCTCTTTTTTATTAAATTAGCTTCATATATATTACCATGTTCAAGATCTTTTTTTTTACGATTCTCTTTTGTCCAATAATTTCAATTGCTCAATTAAATATTGATTCAGTTTCTCATATAAATTACCAACAACTTCATGATACATATCTAAATGATGTATGGGGATTTGTGGATGAGTTGAATAATGAATATGTGCTTGTTGGTGCTAGAAAAGGAACTTCCATTGTGAAAATTACCGATCCAGCCAATCCTCAAGAAATTTTTTGGCAACCAGGTACAGAATCTATTTGGAGAGATTTAAGTTCATGGAATAATTATGCCTACGTAACCACAGAAGCAGAAAGTGGTTTGATGATCATGGATTTGACTTCTTTACCAGATCCCTCAGGAATAAATGTTAGTTTTTATAGCGGTGAAATTGGTTCAGAGTGGACTGCCGCACACACTTTATTTATAGATTCTAGCGGATATGCCTATATCTTTGGATCTAATAGAGGAAATGGAGGAGTCATAATACTTGATGTCCATACTGATCCATTACATCCTATAGAAGTTGGAACTTTTGATACTTGGTATTGTCATGATGGATATGTACTCAACGATACCATGTATTTGGCACACATTGCTGATGGATTTATAAGTATGGTGGATGTTACTGATAAATCTAATCCAATTCTTTTAGGAACAAAAAACACTAACAATAATTTTTCTCATAATATTTGGACGACAAATGACGGAAATATTGGTTTCACAACTGATGAAGTCTCAGGTGCTTTTATTGGGTCTTATGATCTATCTGATCCACAGAACATTGTACAATTAGATAAAATTCAAAGTAGTCCAGGAAAAGGGGTAATTCCACACAATACTCATTTTAGAGATGATTTTATTATTACAAGTTATTATTCTGATGGAATTACAATTCACGATGTTTCCAGGCCTTCTAATTTGGTTCAAACTGGATTTTATGATACCTATCCAGGGCAAACAATCAATTTCGATGGCTGTTGGGGTGTTTTTCCTTTCTTTCCATCAGGTATTATAGCCGCTACAGATATCACCGAGGGACTTTATATTTTGAATCCAACTTACACGCATGCTTCATATCTAGAAGGTTTAATCAGAAACGCTTCAGATTTGAGTGCTTTAAACAATGTTTCGATTGTCATCGAAGGAGATGATCAGACTGAAATAAGTAAATCTTCTGGAAATTATGAAACTGGAATTATCGGTTCTGGAAATTACATTGTTACTTTCTCAAAAGTTGCTTTTTATCCACAAACTATTAATGTAAATTTGCAGGCAGGCACGGTAACAGAATTAAATGTTGACTTGATTCCGATCCCACCTTTTCCTTTAACTGTAACAGTTTTAGAGTCTGGAACAGAGCAACCTATTTTCGATGCTCAAATAAAATTGGAGGCAACATTAATAACCCACGAACAGGTTGCCAACGGTTTAGGAGAAACGAATTTCAACCTTTTTTACAGTGAAATTTATAAAGTTACTTGTGGTAAATGGGGATTCGTTACGTTTTGTGATGAGATTGAAATCAATCCAACGACTGGAATTGTTACAATTCATTTACAAAAAGGGATTTACGACGATTTTTCTTTTGATTTTGGTTGGACAGCGACAAAAACATCCTTGGTTTCATCAGGCGAATGGGAAAGAGGCAACCCAAATCCAACTTCTTCTTTGAGCGCTCCCTCAGATGATGCTCAATTTGATTGCGGAGATTTTGCTTATGTCACTGGAAATGACCCAAGTTTAAATCCTGATGCAGACGATGTTGATAAAGGAAGAGTTACTTTGTATTCTCCGATTTTTGATTTGACATCTTATGCTAATCCATACCTAAATTATACAAGATGGTTTTTTAATTTCCATGGTCCAATGCCTCCCGCAGATGATACTTTGGAAATAAGATTGTCCAATGGAATCACTTCTGTGTTGATTGACAGTCAGGCTTCTGAAGATGCTGCATTTTATCATTGGACTCCAAAAAGTATTCTTGTATCAGATTTCATCGTTCCAACAGCAAATATGCAATTGATTGTCACTGTTTCGGATGATGATCCAGCTGTGAATATTACTGAAGCTGGGATAGATCTTTTCAGTATTTCAGAATCAAATATTTTAGAAACAAAAGAAATTTCAAGTTTGGCTAATGTTATTTTTCCAGTTCCAACCAATGGAATTGTGACTATTGTTCAAAAGGAAAATTCTGAAAATTGGGTGGTGTTTTCAATTGAAGGAAAGGTATTGCAAAATATTAGAAGTCAATCAGATAAAATTGATATTGATTTAACATCATTTCAAGCTGGGACATATATTATTCATTCAGATCAAGAAATTTATAGAGTTATTAAAGAATAATTGTTAACGCAATTGTTTAATAACGTCGATTTGATAAATTTGAAAATGTATCTTTGTTAATCAAAATTAAAAAAATTGTCATATCCAATCGAAATATCAATCGTAGTTCCATTATACAACGAAGTTGAATCTTTGCCAGAATTGCATGAATGGATTACCAAAGTAATGGATTCCAATCAACTAACTTATGAATTGATTTTCATTGATGATGGAAGTAAAGATGGTTCATGGAATGAAGTTCAAAAGTTGAGGGAACAAAATAACTGTGTCAGAGGAATAAAATTTCAAAGAAATTATGGCAAATCCGCAGCCTTGCAAAAAGGTTTCGAAGCAGCAAATGGAAGAGTTGTAATTACGATGGATGCTGATTTGCAAGATAGTCCAGATGAAATCCCTTCCCTTTACAAAATGATTGTTGAAGAGGAATTTGATGTGGTCTCTGGTTGGAAAAAGAAAAGATACGATCCATTGTCAAAAACAATTCCAACGAAATTATATAATTGGGCAGCAAGAAAATTGACAGGAATTTATCTTCACGATTTTAATTGCGGTTTAAAGGCATATAAATATGAAGTTGTAAAAAGCATTGAACTATATGGAGATATGCATAGATACATACCTGCTTTAGCAAAATTCGCTGGATTTACTAAAATTGGTGAGAAAGTTGTCGAACATAGAGCTAGAAAGTTTGGAACAACCAAATTTGGTTTGAATCGATTTTTAAATGGACCTTTAGATCTACTTTCTGTAGTTTTTATGGGGAAATTTGGAAAGAAACCCATGCACTTTTTTGGAGCTATCGGAACGTTGTTATTCATCATTGGATTTGGATTTACTTTCTACCTAGTGATTGATAAATTGTTTTTCGACCAAACAGCAAAACTTTTAGCACAGAGAACTGAGTTTTTTGTGGCACTCGTTGCCATGATCATGGGAGTTCAATTTTTTCTAGCGGGATTTCTCGCTGAACTTGTTGGACGAAATTCCTCTTCCAGAAACAATTATTTGATCGAAAAAGAAGTGTAAAAATGAGTTTGTTCAATGCTGATAAATCTTGGTCTTTATTTTTAGATAGAGATGGAGTGATAAACGTTCGAAAAATGAACGGTTATATTTTATCAGTAGATGAATTTCAATTTTTACCCAATGTTTCAGATTCAATCGCTTATTTTTCAACTGTTTTTCAATACGTTTTTGTAGTCACAAATCAACAAGGAATCTCGAAAGGATTGATGACTGAACGTAACCTTTTTGATATACATGATTATATGTGCAATCAAATTATTGAAAAAGGCGGTAAAATATCATCATGCTACTTTGCACCTGAATTTAAAACAGAGGTAAATTCATTACGCAAACCAAATCCAGGAATGGCTTTGCAAGCAAAAAGTGATTTTCCATCTGTTGATTTTGAAAAGTCAATCATGGTGGGTGATACAGATTCTGATATTAAATTCGGAAAAAATCTTGGCATGAAAACTGTCAGGGTAAAAACTGTTGAGCCGATTGGTATTGAAGCTGATTTGACCGTCGAAAGTTTAAAGGAATTAATGGATTTATGGAAAAGAAAAATTTAATTATCTACATATTTGCTTTGCTAATTGTTGCAACTCCGATTTATGCTCAAAAAAATCAAGTTGATGCAAAAGGAAGAAAACAAGGCGTTTGGGAAAAACAATATCCCAATAGCTTGGTTTTTGAGTATAAAGGGCAATTTAAAGATGATAAACCTGTTGGAACTTTCACTTATTATTACACCAATACCAAAGTAAAAGCGATTATCAAACACAATGAAAAGACTGGTAGATCAGAGTCTTATATGTATCATGATAATGGTGTATTAATGGCGTTTGGAATTTACATAAACCAGAAAAAAGACAGTGTTTGGACACAATTTGGACCTTCAGGAAGATTGAGTTTCAAAGAAACCTATAAAAATGGAATTCTAAATGGAAAAATGACTGTTTATTATGTTCCTGAAGATCTGGATGATAAATCACAGCTAGTCGCAAAAATTTGCAACTATAAAGATGGAAAACTTGAAGGTGAAGCCATTGAATATTTTAATACAGGTGTAATTAAATCAAAATGTGTTTATCTCAAAGGTGAAAAGCATGGTTTGTGCATTTATAATCATTCAAATGGCCAACCGATGATGCACGAACATTACCGTTATGGTGTGCGATATGGCTATTTTATGGCTTTTGATGAATCAGGAAAAGAAATTGGTAGAAAGTATTATAGATATGGCTCACTCTTAGAAGGAGACGAACTAAAAAAATGGATAGAAGAATGCAAGTCCAAAGGGCAAAATCCTTACGAATAATCTTTGATTTTAAAATGAATCAAGCAATTTAAAAGAAAATCAAAACTTTTCTGTAAATTTATCGTTAACATTTTTGATTTAAAATTGGTCATTAAATTCATTCTTTCAATGTTAAAATATTTTCAGTATAAGTTTTTCTCTATCATTTTTATTATTGTTGTTTTTTTTGGATGTAAAAAGCAAGAAGATTCTATCGATAAAAAAACAGAATATTTCGGACTTGATAAGGGTAAATTTATTGAATATCAGGTTACTTATATGTTTCATGATTCATTGTTGCAAAAGCACGACACCATCAATTATCAATTCAAAACTTTAATTGGAGACACCATTCTTGATAATGTAGGTAGAATCGCAAGAAAATTCCATCGTTTTGAAAGAAAAAATAGTTCTTTACCTTGGGAAGAAACTGACATTTGGACAGCAATAATTGTCGATGACAGGGCAGAATTGGTGGAAGAAAACCAAAGAAAAGTGAAATTAGTTTTTATGCCTACACTTGAGAAGGTATGGAATATAAACGCCTTTAATAATTTAGGTTCTATTGAAGCTTTTTACAGTTCGATTGATGAATCAAAAACTATCAATAATTTAACGTTTGAAAACACACTGACCGTTGAAGAAGAAGATTTTAAAACTTTGATTGAAACAAGAAGAAAGTTTGAGGTCTATGCTGAAAATGTTGGAATGATTTCTAAAACTTTCAAAAATTTGGAATTTAAATTTGGCTCAAGTAAACCTATTAAAGGGGAAGAATATTATTTTAACGTAATCAACTACGGCGTAGAATAATAGCCATGAAAATAGCATTTCTATCCACATTTTATCCATTTCGCGGTGGTATTGCACAATTTAGCGGTGCAATGTTTCGTGCATTGGAAGATAAAAATGAAGTCAAAGCATATAATTTCAAACGTCAATATCCCAAAATTTTATTTCCTGGTGAAACACAGTTTGTAAAAGATGGAGATGCTGCTGAAGAGATTGAAAGTGAAAGAATTTTAGATTCAATAAATCCAATTTCGTTTGTTAAAACAGCCGATGCAATCAATAGTTTTGATCCTCAGTTGTTTATTTCAAGTTATTGGATGACATTCTTTGGGCCTTCGATGGGTATGGTTGCTAAAAAATTAAATCCTTCGATTAAAAAAATTGCAATTTTACACAATGTCAAACCGCACGAAAAAAGATTTTTTGATAAAGCTGCAAACAATTATTTTTTGAATAACCACGATGGTTTTGTGGTACTTTCCGATTCGGTTAAAAATGACCTATTAGAAATTCATCCAAATGCCAAAGTTTTGCAATTAAAACATCCGAATTACAATCATTTTGGAAATAAATTAAATCAAAATGAAGCGATTAGAAATCTAGATTTGGATATTGAAAAGAAAACAATTTTATTTTTTGGAATTATTAGAGATTACAAAGGATTAGATGTGCTTTTGGACTCTTTCAATAGATTGAATGAGGATTTTCAATTAATTATTGCTGGAGAGTGTTACGGTTCATTTGAAAAGTATCAACTGCAAATTGATTCAAATCAAAATCGTGGACGTATAAAATTACATTTAAGATATATTTCTGATCAAGAAGTGACAAATTTCTTTTCAGCTGCCGATGTTTGTATTTTACCTTATAAATCGGCGACACAAAGTGGAATTACTGCCATCTCTCATCATTTTTGTGTACCAATTATTGCAACAGATGTTGGCGGACTAAAAGAAACAATTATTGATCAGGAAAACGGTTTAATAGTAGAAAGTGCTGATGCCGAAAAAATAAAAATTGCCATCGAAAAATATTTCAAAGATGGACTAAAATCGAAATTTGAAGAAAAAATAGCAAAAGAGAACGAAGAAAATTCATGGACCAGTTTTACCGATAAAATCATTGAGTTTTCCTCTGAAATATCAGCAAATGCTAGAGTTGTAGGAAAGAAGGATTGAATTAACTAGTGAAATTTGAAGGTTCTTCCAAAACTAATTTGAAACCTTTTTTAAGGTTTAATTGACAATGACAAACGGAAATTCTATATTTGCGACCTTATAATAGATAAATTAACGAAATAGCAATCATGCGTAACAAAGGATTTTTTTGGTTTTTGACCATATTATTAACGATAGTATGTATTTACCAGCTTTCATTTACTTGGGTAACTACTTCTGAAGAGAAGAAAGCAGAAAAAGAAGCAATGTTCTTAGTTGACAGTTTAAGAGCAGACGCGAAAAAGAATAACAATATTGCCATTCTTCCAAATGGTGATACAATTGATTTCAATAAACCTGAATCACAAGAATTGGCAAAGTCTGCTTTTGTTAACCAAGTTTTAAAAGCAAAATCAAACACTCCAGTTTACCCTGTTTTAGGGTCCAATTTTCAAGATGTAAAATCTCGTTCTTTGGCTTTCGGTTTAGACTTGGTAGGTGGTATGAGTGTGACTTTGGAAGTTTCTGTTCCGGATTTGATTTTAAGTTATGCAAGAAACCAAAGAGATTCAAAATTTAAAAGACCTTTTGATAGTGCTTTAAGTGAACATTTAAATAGTGGAGGAGATTTCATCGATTTATTTGCTAAATACTTTAAACAATACAACGGTGCTGATGCGCTAATTGTAAAACAGTTAGATTTTGATGAAATTGAAGGTTTGAGTAATAACTCTTCTAATGCAAAAGTACTTTCTGTATTCAGAGAAAAAGTATCTGGATCAATGAATGGTATTGAGCAAATCATGAGTAAACGTATCAACCAGTTTGGTGTTGCTCAACCAAATATTCAAAAAGATCTTTCTTCCAATCGAATTTATATAGAACTTCCTGGAGTTCAAGATGAAGCAACTGTAGTTAAGAAATTAAAATCTACTGCAAACTTGCAATTCTATGAAACATTCAACAAAGAAGAGATTCAAGCAAATTTAACGCAAGCAAACGGATTGTCTCGTCAGCAAGAAATAATTTTTGATATTGAAGCTGATACCATTAAAGATACAACAGGAGTTGCTTCAACAATTGACACTTCCAAATTAGAGGAAAAAGAAATTGCACCGATCAAAACAAATGACAAAGGATTGTTAGATTTGGTTACAGGTGGCGGTGGCGCAACCATTGGATTGGTAACAATAGATAATAAAGCAAAAGTTGACAAAATTTTAGCTAGAAAGGATATTAAAAGACTTTTCCCTGAGGATTTAAAATTCATGTGGTCAGCAAATCCTGAAACAAATGGAGGAGGAAAAGAATTGACTTACCAATTATTTGCAATCAGAATTCCTGAGAATGGAAAAGCAATGGTAGGTGGAAGTCACGTAAGTTCTGCGAATGTTGGAGTTGATCAAACTTATGGAACAATTACTGTAAATGTTTCAATGACTACTGAAGGTTCAGAAAGATGGGCTGAAATGACCAATGATAATAAAGGTAGAAGCGTTGCAATTACTATGGATGATGTAGTTTATTCTGCACCTGTTGTTCGTTCAGCTATTAATGGTGGAAACACTGAAATCTCTGGGAATTTCACGAGAGAAGAAGCTGAAAGTTTATCTGGATTATTGAACGGAGGTTCATTACCAGCACCTTGTATTATTAAAGATCAATCTAAAGTTGGACCAACTATTGGTGCCGAAAATTCTAGAGCTGGTTTGATTTCCTTTGCAATAGCTTTCCTTGCAGTATTTGTTTACATGTATTTCTATTATGGAAAAGCTGGAATGGTTGCTAATGTTGCATTGGCAATAAACGTAATTTTTATCTTTGGATGTTTAGCATCTTTCGGTGCTGTATTGACTTTGGCAGGTATTGCTGGTATCGTGTTGACAATTGGTACTGCTGTCGATGCTAACATTTTGATATTCGAAAGAATCAGGGAAGAACAAGCAAAAGGAGCTGATGTTAAATCCGCTGTTTCTATTGGTTTTACAAAAGCTCTTCCATCGATTATAGATGCAAACGTAACACACTTATTAGTTGCGATTATTTTGAAAACTTTTGGTACAGGTGAAATCGCATCATTCGCTACAACTTTAATTGTAGGGATTTTTACTTCAGTTTTCTCAGCAATTATCATTTCTAAGTTGATTATTACTTCAATGGTTGAAAAAGGAAAACCTGTTTCTTTGTCAACAAAATTCTCTAAAGGTTTGTTTCACAATTTCCACTTTGATTGGATTGGTAAAAGAAAGTATTTCTATATCTTCTCAATTTCAGTTACAATTTTGGGTGTTGTTGCTTTAGTTACTAGAGGGTTGAATCCAAGTGTCGAGTTTACAGGTGGAAGAACAATATCTGTTAAATTGGAAAAAGAAGCTGATATCGAATTGATTAAATCTAATCTAGAAAAGGTATTTGTAGAAAAAGGTGGAAGAATTGCTTCTGTAGAGGCAAAGACAAAATCTAATAATTACAACGTTGAAATTTTAACAAATTACAAACTTTCTGATGATGGTGCTTCTGCTGAAGTTACTGAAAAATTGAAAGAAGGTTTGGAAATGGGTAAAGCAACTATGGGTAGTTACAAAATTTTGGAATCAAGAACAATTTCAAATTCTGTATCTCAAGAAATGTTGAAATCTTCAACAGTTGCAATTGGTTTAGCTTTGATTGCTATTTTTGCCTACATTCTATTGAGATTTGGTCAATGGCAATATTCAATTGGTGCAATCGTAGGATTAGCACATGACGTGATGTTTACGATTTCAATTTTCGCATTGCTTCATGGGATTATGCCTTTCAATATGGATGTAAATCAGGCATTTATCGCTGCAATTCTTACGGTTATAGGTTATTCCATGAATGATACCGTGATTGTTTTCGATAGGATAAGGGAAGATTTGAATTCAAATAAAGGTACGGATGATCATGGAAGTGTTATAAACCATGCATTGAATACAACCTTGAGTAGAACAGTAAATACTTCGATGATTTTATTCGTTGTATTATTAATCATGTTCATCTTTGGTGGTCCAGCAATCAAAGGATTCTTATTCGCATTGTTGATCGGAGTATTGATTGGAACTTATTCATCATTGTGTGTTGCCACACCAATTTTAATTGATTTCAATAAGAAATTGAAAATTAAAGCTAAATTCAAACCAAATACGGTAAAATAGTTTTATCCAAATTTAATATTTTTTAAGTCCTGCGGAAACGCGGGACTTTTTCATTTAAATATTTGATTTATAGATATTTGTATAATACAAAGTAATATTATCGTAATCATTTACTTAGATCCTACAATAATTAGAATTAATAATTAGAAATGAAAGTTAAAGAAATTTAATGCAGTTGAATGTATTCTTAATTATTTGATTTACAATTTTTTAAAAAGTGTTACTTAAAGTAAAAGTTCAATTTGTCCACTTTTCTCTTTCATTAA